>DASYVG010000272.1:0-2497 GCA_035937255.1 Chthoniobacterales bacterium
CGCTGCCGAGGAAGGCGTAGACAAAAAACTTCGTGGCCGCGCGATCTCGCTTTTCGCCGCCCCAAATTTTGATGAGCAGAAACGCAGGGATGAGGCTCATCTCGTAGAACAGAAACCAGAGGACGAAATTCTGCGCCGTGAAGGTACCGTAGAGCGCCGACTGCATGACCAACAGGAGAGCGCATAATCCGCTGGTCATCCGGTGCGCCAGCAGCGCGAACGGGAAGATGAGCGACGTCAACAAAACGAGCAGCAGACTGAGGCCGTCAATACCGACAAAGTATTCGGCTCCAAGCGCTGGGATCCATGTGTGCCGTTCGACCACCTGCAGACCGGCTGCCGCGGTGTCGAAGTTTCGCCACAACACGCAGGCCAGAATCGCGCTAGCGGCGTTGAATCCGAGAGCGACACCGCGGCCGTAACGTCTCGGCAGAGCGCTCACCAGCGCACTGCCAACGAGCGGAATCAGAATCAGCGCCGTGATCATGCCAGCCATGCGTAAACGAGGAGGAGCGTGAGCATGCCGACTGCGACGGCGCCCAAATAGGTTTGGATCCGCCCGGAGTGGGCCGCCGACATAAATCGGCCGAGACCGCGGGCTCCAATTACGCCTTCGTCGACCCCGGCATTGATGCCGTGTTCGTCGAAGCCTTTGGTGAGGATACCAAACAGCTGACCAAGTCCACCGAACGCGCGGACGAGCCCATCCCAGAGGTAGCGATCCATCCAATCGGAAAGCCGCGCGGCCGTTCGACTAAAGGCGATCACGGTGCGCGCGTACAGCTCGTCCAGCCACATTTTGTCTTCGAGGAAACGGAAGAGCCCCGGCTGATGGCGTTGCAGCGGATCAGCATCGCCGACATTCCGATAGATCAGAACGCCCCAAGCAACACCCGCGACGACGAGCGCGAGCGAGACGAAAAGCATCGGTTGAATCAAGAGCGCGAAATTAAAGTGGGCTGCATCCCCGCTGAGATAACCGTGCAGCCATGGCCATGCGGGCGTGAGAACGGCGCTGAATGCAATCGTGCAAGCCGCGAGCACGATGAGCGGCAACTTCATCATGCTCGGACTTTCATGCGCATTTCCTGAAGCGGCGCGCGGGTTGCCGAAGAAGACGTAGAGCATCTGCCGTGTCATGTAGAGCGCTGTCAAGACGACGCCCAGCATCATGAGGTAATGCGGCGCTTGTGACTGCGGCCAACGTGCGGTCGTGTGCAGGATTTCCTCTTTCGTCCAAGCGCCGGAAAAAAAGAGTGGCACTCCGCTCAACGCCATCATGCCGACCGCGTAAGTAAGAAAAGTCACGCGCATCGAACCGCGTAAACCACCCATTTTGCGGATGTCCTGTTCGTCATGAGTGCCGTGGATGACCGAGCCTGCGCCGAGAAAAAGGAGAGCTTTGAAAAAGCCGTGCGCAAGAAGGTGCATGATGCCGGCCGCAACGCCGCCGACGCCTAACGACACCATCATCAACCCGAGCTGTGACACGGTGGAGTAAGCGAGAACACGCTTGATATCGAACTGCGCGACCGCAATGAGCGAAGCCATGAGCGCTGTGATCACCCCGATCCAAACCACCACGGTGAGCGAGGGCGTCACGCCGTGCACAGAGCCTAACGAGAACAGCGGATAGACACGCGCAATCAGGAACACGCCCGCTGCCACCATGGTGGCGGCGTGAATTAACGCGCTCACCGGAGTGGGGCCTTCCATTGCATCAGGCAGCCAGACATGCAGCGGGAACTGGCCCGACTTTCCGACCGCACCGCAGAAAACCAGCAGCGCGATAAAAGTAGAGCTCGCGCCGATTGCGAGGAGTCCGGCGTTTTCGAGGCAGCCGCCTCCGTTATCGTAAAAGAGCAATGTGCCGCTCCCGCTGTAGAGCCAGACAATGCCGAGCAGGAACCCGATGTCCCCGATGCGCGTGGTGATAAGCGCCTTCTTCGCCGCCGCTGCTGCGCTCGGTTTGTAAATCCAGAACCCAATGAGCAGATAAGACGCGAGCCCCACCAGTTCCCAGCAGACGAAGAGCAGAAGAAGGCTGTTCGCGATGACAACACCGAGCATCGCGGCGGTGAAGAACGAGAGATACGCGAAGAAGCGCGTGAAATTTCTGTCGTCCGCCATGTAGCCGATGCTGAAAACAAAAATGCACAGCGCGACCAGCGTGATCATGAGCAGCATCGCGGCGGTAAGGGGATCGAGCAGCCAGCCGATCTGCACTGTCTGTTCGCCGAACGTGAACCAGCTGAGATTGTGGAACGCGCGGTAGCCGGGTGTTTTCAGCGTTGGTAGAAAGGCGGCGACCGCGAGCGCGAGCGCGGCGGTCTGGCCGAGGATCGCGAGCGTAGCCGCCTCGGTGCGCCGCGAGGTCCCGATGCTCAGGATGATGAGCGAGGCCGCCAGCGGCGCGGCCGGGATCAACCAAAGATAGCTGACGATCCAAAGAGTCATGCGGCGATTACCGGCACAAGCGCGAGTTCACGCGTCATCC
>DASYVG010000273.1:0-7272 GCA_035937255.1 Chthoniobacterales bacterium
GAGAGCGCATTGCGGAACGTTCGCGGCGTGCTTGAGCAACCCGACATTGCCGGCCATGAGAGCGGGCGCCGCGAAACGGAACACCTGCCAAAACGGAAAGTTCCACGGCATAATCGCGAGGATGGCACCGAGCGGCTGGTAACGTATGTAACTCCGTCTCGCGTCCGTTTCGACAGATTGATCCTGCAAGAAGCGTTCGGCGTTTTCGGCATAGAAACGGCAAGCGCGCGCACACTTCAGCACCTCGTCCACGGCGGCGGGAAGAAGCTTGCCCATTTCGCGCGTGATCGTGCGCGCGAGCGGCGCCTGTTCCGATTCCAGCAAAGCAGCGGCGGCATTCATGCGGCGCGCCCGCTCCGCGAAGGTGCTGCGCCGATGCTGCTGAAAAGCGTCTTCCGCAGAGGCGAGCTTCCCATCGATCGCCGCTGCGTTGAGGGCAGGAAATTCCTGAAGCAATTCTCCGGTTGCCGGATTAACGGATGCGATCCCCATCAGAGAAATGTAGCGCGAGCTTCGCAGCTTGCGTGGGTTGGTTCGCAAGCTGGAAGCACGCGCTACAAACGCAGCCCTTTCGGGATCAAAACACGGTCAAGCAGATCGAACACTCCTTGCACGAGCAGCGCCAGGGCCGCGGCCGGAATCGCACCCTCCAGAATCGTGGCATGATCGTTTAGATTCAGCCCACTGAGAATCGGCTCGCCGAGTCCGCCGGCGCCGATCAGTGCCGCCAGCGTGGCCGTGCCGATGTTGATGACAGCGCTTGTCTTGATGCCGGCGAGGATACTCCGCGATGCCATCGGCAGATAGACTTTGCGCAAACGCGCGAGCGGCTCCAGCCCCAGCGCTTTGGCGGATTCTCTGATCGGGAGCGAGATGTCCTGCAGGCCGCTGGCGGTATTCCGGACGATCGGAAGAAGCCCATACAAGAAGAGCGCGGCGATGGCGGTGCGTGCGCTGATTCCGAAAAACGGGACGGGCACGAGGAGCGCGAGGAGAGCGAGCGAGGGGATCGTTTGCACGGCGCCGGTCACAGCCAGAATGCCATGGCCGAAAGCGCCTCCACGGCTGGCCAGAATCCCGAGCGGCACTCCGGCCACAATTGCGAGCAGCAGCGAAATGCCGGCGAGTTCCAGATGTCGCGTGGTCCAACGGATGAGTTTGTGCGAGAGCGATTCTGAAATGTGAATCGCAGCGTCGCCCGGTCTCTGGAAATATAAATCGGCGGCTCGCGCATAGTCGCGACTGCGCTCCGCCGCCGCATTGAGTTGAATCATCCGGTTTTCGTCCAGACTTCCTTCCAGCGTTCGCAGTGCCGCGATCGCGGTTGCGGGCGCATCCAGGCGATAGAGGAAAACTGCTTTGTATTGCGGAAAGAATTGGAGGTCGTCGATTAACGCAACAAGGTCGTTCTCTCTGATTTTCGCGTCGGTTGAATAAGCGTCTTTGACCTGGATCGAACCTTGTGCGAGCGCGGCGTAACCGAGAGCGTGATCGATCCCGTCCACATGTTGCGGATTGAGGCGGTAGCGTTGCGCGAGCGGATTCCAGCCGTCACGGCGATCGAGAAATTCGTGCGTTAATCCAAATTTGAGATCCGGATGCGAACGCAGGTCACTGATTGTCCGAACATTCCAGCGGACGGAATCAGCGCGGCGCATGACGAGCGCGTAGGTGTTGTTAAACCCCAGGTCCCGCGTCATCCCGACGCCGAACGTCTCGAGCGCGTGCTGCATCTCGTCGGGAGACGTCTGCGGCCGCTTGAGAATCTCTTCAGCGATGGTGCCGGTGTATTCCGGATACAGACTGATCTGGCCAGTGCGCAACGCTTGCCACAAAATGATGGTTCCACCCATTCCCTGCCGGTGCTCGACGGTAGCACCGGTGTTTTCCAGGGCACGCTTCGCGATTTCGGCCAGAACGTAGGATTCGGTGAACTTTTTCGAGCCCACGACAGTCGGGCCCGCGCGCACCGCGGTGGTCGCTATCGTCAGGATCAATAGGCTGACGACTTTCATAACGTCAGGCTGCGCTGGGCGTTGATGAATTCGGTCACGAACGGAGTGGCAGGCCGGGTTCGTAACTCTTCCAACGAGCCTTGCTGCACGATTCGGCCTTCGTTCATCAGGACGATCTGGTCCGCCAGATAAGCGGCTTCGGCCAGATCGTGAGTAACAAGAATCGCGGTCTGCTGCAACCGCCCGAAAATTTCCTTTAGATCTTGCTGCAACCCCGCGCGCACCAGCGGATCGAGCGCGCCTAACGGCTCATCGAGGAGAAGAAGCTCGGGCGCGAGCGCCAGAGCTCGCATCAAACTGACCCTTTGACGTTGACCGCCCGAGAGCTCGACCGGGAAACGGGCGAGCGCGTCAACCGGGAAGCGCGTGAGAATGCAGAGTTCATCGAGGCGCTGCTGCAGATCAGCATCGCTTCGGCCGAGATGTCGTCCGAGCAAAGTGACATTGTCGCGCGCGGTCAGATGCGGAAAGAGGCCGCCATCCTGAATGACATAACCGACGCGCCGGCGCAGCTCTATGTCACCGGTCGGATCGACGCTTTTGTCCTCGAACAGGATCGCGCCGGTGTCGGCCGCGAGGAGACCCACGATCAAGCGCAGAGTCGTCGACTTTCCGCAACCACTCGGGCCAATGAGAGCCGTCGTTCGCCCGCGTTCGAAAGCCAGATCGAGAGGGAGTAACGCCGGTGTCGCGTCGAAGTTCTTTCGGACGCCGCGAAGCTCAACCAGCGCGCTCACCGCCGGTTACTCTGCCACGGTGAAATGGAAGACGCCAAACAACTGGTGCGGATCGGTCCACGTATTCGCCAGCCGAAATCCCGCCGTTTCTCCGAGACGAGCAAATCCTTCCCGCGTGTGTTTGTAGGAAAACTCGGTGACAACGCTTTCGCCGCGAGCAAAGTTAAATTCTTCTCCGCCGAGATGAACGGCCTGATCTTGCTCGCTGATCAAGTGCATCTCGATGCGCGCCGCCGCGTCATTGTAGAAAGCATGATGTCGCCAGCGGGAGAGATCGAAATCCGCACCCAACTCGCGATTCGCCCTAACGAGTAAATTGAGATTGAACTTGGCCGTAATTCCGGCGCGATCATTGTAGGCCGCCTCCAAAATGGGCCGCGCTTTTTGCAGATCGACGCCGATGATCAAGCCGCCGCTCTGGCCGCACAACCGGCAAACCCGCTGCAGGAAATGGCGCGCCTCGGCTGGTTCGAAATTTCCGATCGTGGAGCCGGGAAAGTAGACTGCGATGTGGTCCGGCTGGCGCCGCGGCGTGGGCAACCTGAGGGGCTGGAGATAATCGGCGCAGACCGGAAGCACTTCTAGATCAGGCA
This sequence comes from Chthoniobacterales bacterium, assembly GCA_035937255.1. Taxonomy (GTDB): domain Bacteria; phylum Verrucomicrobiota; class Verrucomicrobiia; order Chthoniobacterales; family UBA10450; genus JACCXL01. The sequence continues at coordinate 3,346 of DASYVG010000273.1, forward strand.
TCGCCGCACTGAGCGCCTCGGCTGAAGTTGTCAGCCGTTGCTTGGAGATGTCCACCGGCACATAGGCGATCGGGTTTTTCAGATGCTCGAGCAACAATCGGGTTTTGACTCCAGCCCCGGTCCCAAATCCCACCAGCTCGGCGTTTTCACCGATCGATTCCGCCATCTCGCCGCCATACTTCTGCAGAATTTCGGTTTCAGTGCGGGTGATATAATACTCCGGGAGCTGGCAGATTTTCTGGAACAGCTCCGCGCCGCGTTCGTCGTAAAAATATTTACACGGAAGCGCCCGGGGCGAGCGGGAGAGGCCCGCCAGAGCTTCCGAAAGAAAATCGGAAGTTGCGGGTTCGAGATCGAGAACGCGGACCGCGGCGGGCGCGATGCTCATGCTCGATCGCGTGCCAGCCGGATGCCGGTAAACTGCCAGCGCTTCTCGGGCTGGAAAAAGTTTCGATAGGTGGTGCGGATATGGGTTTGCGACGTAGCACAGGAACCGCCGCGAAGCACCATCTGATTGCACATGAACTTGCCGTTGTATTCGCCCAGCGCACCGGGCGCCGCGCGGTAACCAGGGTAGGGGAGATACGCGCTGCGGGTCCATTCCCAAACGTCGCCGAACATTTGCGCCAGGCGGTTCGCATCCTCTGCAACAGCTGGCACTGGATGGAAACGCTCTGAATCGACGAAGTTTCCATCAATTTTCAGCTCGGCGGCGGCGCGTTCCCATTCGAATTCCGTCGGCAGACGCGCTCCGTCCCAATTCGCATAGGCATCTGCCTCGAAATAGCTCACGTGTGTGACCGGCTCCGCTTCATCGACGGGACGAAATCCCGAGAGCGTGAAGTTCCACCAGCTTCCCTCCCGTTTTTCCCAATAGAGCGGCGCTTCCCAGCGCTGTTCATTCACCGTCGTCCAGCCGAGTGAGAGCCAATACTCGGAACGAGAATACCCGCCGGCCTCGATAAACGCGAGATACTCGCCGTTCGTGACAGGACGAGACGAGAGGGAGAACGCCGGCACGAGCGCGCGGTGCCGTGGGCCTTCGTTGTCGTAGGAAAACCCCGAGCCCGCATGACCGATTGCGGCAATCGATTCATCGAACTCTAAAAATTGCTGCGGCGCGACTCTTCTTCGGGCGGGGCCGGATCCGGCCGATTCGAAAACTGGATGCAGCGGATTTTGCGCGAAGACGTGTTTGATATCAGTGACAAGAAGCTCCTGATGCTGTTGCTCGTGGTGCAGTCCGAGCACCATCACAGGCTCGAGTTCGCTGAGCAGATTCTCATCCGCGTCCTCGATCAGTTTCGTAATGCATTCGTCAATCGAATCACGATAGCGAAATGTTTCGCCGACCGTTGGTCGCGAAATTAGCCCGCGCAGATCACGCCGGTGCATATCGCCGGCGGCATTGTAGTAGGAATTGAAAAGATAGGCGTACTGCGGGATCTCCGGGCGATAGCTTTGCATCCAGACCTTGAGGATGAAGGTTTCGAAAAACCAGGTCGTGTGGGCCAGATGCCATTTCGTAGGGCTGACATCGGCCATGGACTGCACGACGAAGTCTTCCGGTTCAAGACTCCGGCAGAGACGTCTGCTGAGATGGCGGACTTGGCAGAAGCGTTCGAGCAAACTCTTCCGGACGTCTTCCTGCCTCTTCCTCCCGAGTTCGCTGATGTCGCCACTGCGGATTTCCGCTGGCGCGACGACAGCCTCAAGCGCCTTCAACGACACCACCTTCCTGATCGAGTTCTTCGCGCCGCGCTTCCAGCATCTGGTCATGCGCTGCTTCTTCCAGACCGTCGGAGACCAGGTGCTCGCCGAGGGACCCGTCGTCCTCCAGCCCCGCGCGTGGAGCGCGGCCGCCCGTCGATCCCGGCACATCATCCCAGGTGGTGACACCGTCAGTCGCGTCTGCGGCATCTTCCGGCCCGACGGGCGTGGTTCCCTCACCCAATAACTCCTTCCGCGCCTGCTCCCAATCGCCGTCGTTGAATTGCTCCGGATCGCGTTCGTCGATCAACGCAATCTCCCGTGCGCGCTTCTCCACCAGCTCTGGTGTTGGTGCTCCCATTCCATCGCCGTGCACGGAAATCTTCCCGAATCTTGGCTGCGGATACTCGTTCATAAGAACTAATACGGAAAGCAGATGCCTAGTGTGCGCATGAGGCTACCATTATGGTCCGTGCGCGACACCCTCTCTTTCACGCGCTCCGCACGTGAGAATGCGATTTGATGGAAGCGAGAAGCTGCCGGCTTTATCTGGAAGGTGGCGGCTACCTCGCTTTCACCGAATACGGCGACGCTTCCGGCGTGCCGGTCCTCTTCTGTCACGGCTGGCCCAGCTCACGCACGATGGCGGAATTAATGCACGAGGCCGCGAGCGATCTCCACATGCGCATAATTTCACCCGATCGGCCAGGGATTTACCAGTCCAGTCACCAACCCGGGCGAAAGCTGGCTGACTGGCCCGGCGTCGTACGGCAGTTGATGGATCATCTCACGATCTCCGCCTTCCGGATCATGGGTATCTCGGGAGGCGCGCCCTATGCGTACGTCACGGCGGCAGTCCTCCCGGAGCGTGTGCAGGCACTGGCGGTGGTGAGCGGCGCTCCTCCCATCGTCGAACTCGAGGAGCACGCACAATTACTACCTTTATATCGTCGCCTTCTCTGGCTGCACCGAAACATCCCAAGCGTGCTACGGATCATCTTTCACCTTGCCCGGCCCATCGCCACAGTCGCGCCCGCTTTCCGCTTCCGGCATCTCCTGCTTCAACTTCTGCCACCTCTCGACGCGGCCGCACTCCAGGATTCGGCCGCGTTCGACGCCTGCTTCGAAAGTGCGCGTCGCGGGTGGCGCGGGCCAGCCGACGGCATGATCGCGGACGCGGAAATTTATGCGACGCCGTGGGGCTTTCGACTCGAAGACGTTTCCCGCCCGGTCCGTCTCTGGCATGGGAGGCAGGATCGCAGCTTTTCTTTTTCGACCGCGGAGGAGATCGCGGCCCGACTGCCGAACTGCAAACTGCATCTGATCGAGGATGCAGGGCACTACTCGCTTCCTATCCGTCACATTCGGCGCATCCTCGGCGATCTGCGCGAGGTGCAATAGCTCGCGTTCGCGCGTTCCGGCCGCGGCACTTTTCGCGAATGATCGGGCAAACATTCTTCGTGCGCTCCGTCGCGCACGAGTGAACACTCTGCGGTGGAAGATTTCACTGCGGGCTTAACCCACGACCAGCCAACACGGCGCCAATCCCGCATCGATCCGCCTTTCGACGACCGGGTTCGTCAGCTGGTGGCAGATTGGGGCGCTGAAAAATCGCCGGAGTTGATCGAAGAGATCATCGTCACCGCTTTGAAAATGGCCCGCGACAAGATGGGCACGGCAGATCTCAAGCTGATGAACCGCTCGCTTAAGGAAATGCGCTACGCGGCCAAGGTTTTCTCAGGTTACCGGCAGTTTCGGAAGGTCTGTGTGTTTGGCTCTGCGCGCACAGCCCCCAGCGAAGCGCAATACAAGGTCGCCGAGGACTTCGCGCGCGCGATGGTGGCCGAAAAGTATATGGTTATTACTGGCGGCGGCGATGGGATTATGGGCGCGGCGCAGCTGGGAGCCGGTCGGGAGAACAGTTTCGGCCTCAATATCCGCCTGCCTTTCGAGCAGCAGGCGAACGTCACCATCGAAGGCGATCGGAAACTGATTAACTTCAATTATTTCTTCACGCGCAAACTTAATTTCGTGAAAGAAACGCACGCATTTGCGTTGTTCCCTGGGGGCTTCGGCACGATGGACGAAGGATTTGAGGTCCTAACACTCATGCAAACTGGAAAGGCGCGAATCATACCGGTCGTTCTGCTCGACCGTCCCGGCGGCAATTACTGGGAGACCTGGATGAAATTTATCACCGAGCACCTGTTCAAATTC
>DASYVG010000274.1:0-2133 GCA_035937255.1 Chthoniobacterales bacterium
TAAGCGCGCCGAGCGCTGAAACGAACTCTTCGGTGTGCAACAGCCCCCAGAGCTTTTCCGCGCCGCGGTGCGCGAGGGTGTGCTCGATGACAACGCTGCCTTGCAGTCGCCGAACGTCCGCTTCGGTGTAAGGCCGTTCGATTCCACTCCAGCGCGGATCGGTTTGCCAGTTCAGTGCAGCTGCAGAGTTACCTTTGCTCATCCTTTTATCAGTCGAGTTTCTCATAACCGGGGAGCGTGAGGAACTCGACAAACTCCTCGTCGGTGGTGATTTTGTCGAAAAGTTCGCGTGCCACGTCGAACTTTCCTTTCCCGTAACGCTCCGCACCAACTGCCGTTTCGATCTTCGTAAGCTCCTCATCGAGCACGGTGCGGAAGAGTTCCTTCGTTACTTTGCGTCCGTCGGTCAGAACGCCGCGCGCATGACGAATCCATTGCCAGATCTGCGCGCGCGAGATTTCAGCAGTGGCCGCGTCTTCCATCAGATTGAAAATGGGAACGGCGCCGCTGCCGCGCAGCCACGCTTCCAGATATTGCACGCCCACGCTGACGTTCGTGCGCAGTCCCGGTTCCGTGATCGGTTCGCTCGGTCCGAAGTCGAGCAGGTCTTTCGCGGTGATGTTCACGTCCTCGGGCTTTTTATCGATCTGGTTCGGCGTCGGCATCAGCCGGTTAAAAGCGTCAAGCGCGAGTTGCACCATGCCGGGGTGCGCGACCCAGGTGCCGTCGTGTCCGTCGGTGGCCTCGCGCTCTTTGTCCGCGCGCACTTTGGCAAACGCTTCTTCGTTTGCAGTGGGATCATTCTTCACCGGGATCTGCGCCGCCATGCCGCCCATTGCGAAGATGTTCCGCCGATGACACGTCTTGATGCAGAGCAACGAATAGGAGCGCATGAAGTGCGTCGTCATCGTGATTAAGGCGCGATCCGCGAGCAGGAAGTCGCGCTTGTTGCGGAACTTTTTGATGCAGGAAAAAATGTAATCCCAGCGGCCGCAGTTCAGCCCGGCGGAATGCTCGCGCAGTTCGTACAGGATCTCGTCCATTTCGAACGCCGCCGGGATCGTCTCGATCAGCACAGTCGCGCGAATGGTGCCCTGCGGAAGGCCAAGCTCATCCTGCGCGAGCTTGAACGCGTCATTCCAGATGCGCGCCTCGAGATGGCTCTCCATTTTCGGCAGATAAAAATACGGGCCGCTCCCGCGCGCGAGGAGCTCCTTCGCGTTGTGAAAGAAGTAAAGGCCGAAATCGAAAAGCCCGCCGGAGATCGGCGCGCCCTCGACGAGCACATGCTTCTCGAGCAAATGCCACCCGCGCGGCCGGGGCATGATGACCGCGACCTTTTCGTTTAACTTGTATTCCTTCCCCTCGGGGCTGGTGAAATTGATCGTGCGGCGGATCGCGTCGCGCAGATTGATTTGCCCCTCGACCATGTTGGTCCACTTCGGGGCGTTCGCGTCCTCGAAGTCGGCCATAAAAATCTTCGCGCCGGAGTTCAGCGCGTTGATCACCATCTTGCGGTCGGTCGGTCCCGTGATTTCCACCCGGCGATCCATGATATCGGCCGGGATCGGCGCGCATGTCCAATCGCCCTCACGGATGCTCTTCGTTTCAGGTAGAAAAGCGAGCGCCTCGCCATGGTCGAGTGCAGCCTGCCGGTCCTGACGGCGCTCCAAACATTCCGCACGCCGCCCACCGAACGCGCGCTGCAGTTTTGCCACAAACGCGAGCGCCTCGTTCGTCAGGATTTCCGCAAAGGCAGGCGTGATCTCACCAAGCACCTCGACCCCTGCGGGGAAATTAGGACGAGATGAGGTAGCCATTTCGATCGGGCGGAACAAGAATGATTCGCGGCCAGTTGCACTTTCGCGCGGGCCTCGCCGGATAACAACGCTCTTGGGAAGTGGTGGGGAAGAACAAAGGGGACAGTCTGTGAATACTGGCATTCCAGATCGATCCAGGCGCCTCCAGCTTCGTTAGGCAGGTGGGAATCGCCAGTCGCTGCTTCTCGGCGCCGGGATTGACTGCGATTTGTCAAGATTCACGACTGCCCCATTGACACTAGCTTATGTGAGTAAACGCCTTGACTCCAAGAAAGCCTCCGCGATACCCTGCGCGCTGATGAGTTTGACGGTT
>DASYVG010000275.1:0-8385 GCA_035937255.1 Chthoniobacterales bacterium
GCTCGGTTCATCGGTATCGGGCCGCGGCCGGAGAAGATTGAAGAAGTGACAAGTGACAGGTGACGAGGGACAAGAACCGCTGCGCGGAACATCCAACGTTCAACGGTACAGGGCAGAAGTCAGAGGTCGGGGAAATTGGAAATTCGAAAGTAGAAGTTACAAAGTAGAAGAGAGAGGAATTGCGGAATGCGGAGGTCAGAGGCGGGGCGATTAAAACGCTGAAAAGCTGAAGTATTGAGGTCAGTTTTCAGTAAGCAGAGGTCGGAGGATGGGCGTAATACGCGGAAACGTTGAGACGCTGAAATACTGAGGTCAGTTGTCAGGAGTCAGAGGTCGGCCGAAGTTAGTCGACGGCGTGGACGACGTAGCTGCCAGCTTGTTTGACTTCTTCGAGCTTGAGAAGGTTCCGCTGTTGGGCTTCGAGCAGCAGCTCGTTGAAGGCGCGGAAGCCGTGGGCGCGCTCGTTAAAGCCGGGGTGCTGCCGCTTGATCGCTTCTTTCACCAGTGAGGCGCGGATGGGATAATCGTCGCCCCGCTCCGCGCGCAATGCTTCCAAGGTTCTCATGACGAGATCGAGGGCCCCATCGACCGAAGGCCGATGTTGTTTGTTGTCTTCAGTGGAGAGCTGGCTGGAAGGCGCGCGGCCGCGTTTCTTTGCCGGCTCCGGTCGCACCAGATCGTCGTAATAGATGAATTCGTCGCAATTGCTGATGAAGAGATCGGAAGTTGATTGCTTCACGCCGATGCCAATGACGGTCTTGTCGTTCTCGCGCAGCTTGCTCACGAGCGGAGAGAAATCTGAGTCGCCGCTGATGATGACGAAGGTGTCGACGTGGCTTTTGGTGTAACAGAGGTCAAGGGCGTCGACGACCATGCGAATGTCGGCGGAATTCTTCCCCGATTGGCGGACGTGCGGGATCTCGATGAGCTCGAAGGCGGCCTCGTGCAGTCCGCGCTTGAATGTCTTGTAGCGATCGAAATCGCAGTAAGCTTTCTTGACCACGATCTGGCCTTTGAGGAGGAGGCGCTCCAGCACTTTCCGGATGTCGAAGGCGGGGAAGTGCGCCTCCGCGGCACCGCGAGCAATATTTTCGAGGTCGAGGAACACCGCCATGGTGGCATGGGAATCAGGAGCGCTCATTGAGGTAATAGTAGCGACATCACGTCGAATCATAGGGACTGTGCAACCCCGCGCTGCTTTTTTTTATCCGGTGAATTGCGGAAAAGGAATGGAGAATTGTAAAGCCTGGAAGGCTGAAATGACCGAAATGCTGAAATACTGAGGTCAGTTATCAGGAGTCGGAGATCAGAGGTCGGGGAAATTAGAACACGCCGAGCTTGGAAGGCTGGCGGGTAGACGGTCAAGCCGCAAGGGTAGCGGTGAATGAGCGGGACCGGACTTTCGGGTAGTGGGGCAGAGGGCTACAGCGAGTGAGTCAAAGTAAAAGTGCGGAATGCGGATTGGGGAAGAATCGGGAAAATTAGGAAGGAGAAGGCGGGCGAGATCAGAGGTCGGAGAGGGCACAAGCGGATCTTTGTCGGCTGAAATTCCGCGACGACTCACCCTTGGTTCGCGCGGTAATCCGGCGGCTGCTCGGAGATGACTTCTCGCGGAGGTGGCGGGATGCCGGTTGCCCGTGGTCGGAGCGTGAGCGCTCGTTCGCGCAATTCATCGAGCATTTGAAGTTTATCCGCCAAAGGTAGCATGGCGAGTCGCCGGCGGTACTCGCGTTTACTTTCCCAGATGCGCTCGAGATCGAAGCTCATGTATTACCTCTTCCAAACTGTTGATGGAACCGGTCGAGCGCAGACTCGAGACCGTGGTGTTTCACAATTTCCTCGAAACGGTCCGCGTTCATCTCATCAAATTCCATGAAATCCATCAGTCGCGCCATGTCTTTTCCCCTGCCGGTCTGGAGGGCGATGGCGGCAAGATGCTCCGGGGTGAAAACGCGGGCGATACTTCCTCCCACATCTCTTTCGACTGCCTGCTCCAACGCTTCTTCTACCAGCGGACTAGTAGGAGGCAGGAATTGCACAGGCCAACCGGCAATCATCACGTACTCCCCTTCCATGTTACAGCCCCGCTCTTTCAGGTAGTCAAAGATCGGTTTTGGGCTGATGAGGGGTGAGCCGGCATCCGATTTGAAGGCGACGAATACGTCCACATCGAGCGTGGCTGCCGGTTCGAGATAAAAGGTCGCGCCCACTGCGCCGCCGATGGCGTAGCGCTGTATAACGCCATCGCTTTGCATTTGATTGATGGTCCGGATGACCTCCTGAATTCTCATGCTGCCAGGGTGGGGGTTCGTCTTTTATCCAAACACTGAAAGGTGAAATGCTGAAAGCCTGAAATTAGAGGTCAGAGGGCGGGGCGCATATCGAAAGCCAACACCTTAAGGCTGAAAACTAGAAAACCTGGAGCTGGAATCAGCGGGAGGAAGACGGGCGGGGGCCAGGGTGGCATGCTAATTCTCACGGCGTGGCCAGCAGTCTATCGCTGCGTTGCCGGTGAGGGGCGACACAGCCGCGTGCAGTGAACGCGACGATGGTAGAGCATGCGCGCGTTTCTTCGTCTCTTTTTCGTGATCGTGCTGGTTGTCGCGAGCGCGCTTCCAGCGTCTGCCCGGAGGAAGAAAGCGCACCCAACGCACACTCCGCCGGCTGCACACAAATGGAGTGATGCGGAGATCGAGGCGGCGACCCGTTTGCAGGTGTTTCTCGATCGCGCCAACTTCAGTTCGGGCAGACTCGACGGACACTACGGCGACTTCACGCTCAAGGCGCTGGCACTTTACCGGCAATCCCGCGGCGAACCGGCAGCGCCGCCTCCGTCAAAGCCTGCTCGCGCGCCTAATCTGACCGGGATCGATCTCGCGAGCGTTGGTCCGGCGTTTGTGCCGTATACGGTGACTGACGCCGACGCCAGGAACGTCGGTCCGTTGCCCGATGCTGTGAAGGAGAAGGCGAAACTGAAAGCGCTGCCCTACCGGAATCTAAGGGAAGCAATCGCGGAAAAATTTCACAGCGACCCGAAGTTTCTGGATCAGTTAAACCCGGGCAAAATGATGGCCCTGAAACCGGGCGATCAGGTGCGGGTGCCAAACGTAGAGCCGTTCGAGCTGGAGGCGGTGAAGGATCTGAAACCCGGCAACGAAGTCGCAGCGCCGGCCGCAAACGAGATCGACGATCAACCTGACGCGCAGACGCCGAACCCGAATCAGCCGTCCGAGCCGCCGCCGGCGGCGATGAACGTGAAAGTGGACGTGAAAACAAACATGCTGGGCGTGTTTGAAGGCGACAAGATCGTAGCGGCCTATCCGGTGACGGTCGGTTCAGAGCAAACGGCGTTGCCGATTGGCGAGTGGAAAGTGCGCGGGGTGGCGAAGCTGCCGACCTTCCGCTACGACGAGAAGATGCTGCAGGAGGGGGAACGCAGTAAAGATTTCCAGACGCTTCCGCCGGGACCGAACAATCCGGCCGGCGTGTTGTGGATCGCGCTAAACAAACGCGGTATCGGCATTCACGGAACCGATGATCCGGACACCATCGGTCGATCGCTCAGCCATGGCTGCATTCGCCTCGGGAATTGGGATATTGTTCGTCTCGCGGGAAGAGTGAAGAATGGCGTGCCGGTCTCGGTGCATTGACTGAGCGTCCAAGAGCGCGGCTGAGGTCAACCGTTTTCTCAAAAGCAGACGCTGAATGGGTGGCCGATATACTCGCCGTAGGGCCGGCCTCCGTGAAGCCCCACGGGTTTTGGCGCAACCATCCAGAGCCGCGATGAGGAAGATCAAAGCCGGATCGCGATGACCAGTCCCGGTTCGAGCAACGTAAGCAAGCTCCGCCGAGGCTACGGCTTGCTGGGCGCAAAATGCTACTCTTCCTGTTTTCGTGCATTGCTGATTAGCTAAGCAGTGAATGACTGAGCGGGAGGAAGAGATCGCATCCGCAATGCCAGCGCAGATGGATGCGTTGCCGCGGTTGCAAGGGTTTCGTCTCCGCGGTCTGGAGATGACGCGGCTGGAAACGTTCATCGACGCCGCCTTCGCGTTCGCGATCACGATGCTGGTGATCGCCGGGAACCAAATCCCGGACGATATCGGGACGCTGCTGGCTGCGTTCAAGAATGTGCCGGCGTTTGTCGCGAGCATCGTCGTGCTCGGGATTTTCTGGCGCGGACACTGGTTGTGGAGCCGGCGTTACGGCTTGGAAGACGGGATGTCGATCTTCATCAGCTGGGCCATGATCGTGACCATCCTGATTTATATCTATCCGTTGAAAGCGATTTTCAGCTCGATGTGGTTTTTCCTCAGCGACGGCCAAGTGGGGCACACGCTCGGCCCGCATTCCGCAACGCAAGCGCGCGCTGTTTTTGCGTTATTCGCGCTCGGGTTTACCGCCATCGCCGCCGAGATCCTGCTACTAAATCTGCGCGCCTGGCGATTGCGGGAGCCGCTGCGGTTGAATGAACGGGAAAGAGGGATCACCCGGGACGAGATCACGGGATGGGGCATGCCGGTGTGCGTCGGGACCATTTCGCTGGTGCTCGCTCTGACGCTGCCGATCGCACAACTGGAGTGGAGCGGCTGGATTTATTTCTCGATGGCCATTCTCGTGCCGATTCAAGCGAGGTACAGGAAACGCAAGAGGCTTCGGGTTTGACGGGGCGAACAAATGAGAAGTTTAGAAGTTGGTGAAGCTTTCTTCGCGCGATGGGACAAGCCGTTGGGTATGAATGACCGACCCAGCGATCCGAAGGTCCGCATAGGCCACGTCCATCTGAAGGTGGCGGACTTGGAGCGAGCGCTGCATTTCTACTGCAACGTGCTCGGCTTCGAGCTGACTCAGCGCTACGGCTCGGAGGCGGCGTTTGTCTCGGCCGGTGGCTATCACCATCACATCGGGCTGAATACATGGGAGAGCCTCGGCGGCGTGCCACCTCCACGAGGCTCGACGGGACTTTTTCATCTGGCCATTCTCTACCCGACTCGGGCTGCACTCGCCGATGCTTTGCGTCGCCTGCGCGCTGCGGAAATCGCGCTCGATGGTGCAAGCGATCACGGAGTGAGCGAGGCGCTGTATCTGCGCGACCCCGACCAGAACGGCGTCGAACTGTATTGGGATCGTCCGCGCGAGGGATGGCCCCGGACGCGCGATGGGGGATTGGCGATGTTCACGCGAGCACTCGACCTCGAAGCGTTGCTCCGCGAATCGGAATCATCAACGTAAGCATGTCGTCGCACCGCGGGTCGTTCATGCGCAACCATTCGTCCACGCGGTTCGCGGACGCGTAACATGATTACGATGACGCTCGCCGCCGTCCCGCCATGCGGTATCGTTTTCGGGGAAAGAATTCAAAACGACCATGTATTCAGTTGAATCGGACAAATCGAGAAGGCTGATCGTGATCAGCGCTGCCGGGCGAGTCACCAGCCAGGAGGTAAAAAAAGCGGCGCGGCAGGTTCGCGAATTATTGAAGGATTTCGCTCCCGGATTTCGCGCGCTGACCGATTTTCGGTTGTTGGAGGTAATGGATGCCGTGGCGGCACCGCACGTCGCCGAGATTATGGACGCGCTGACTGCAAAACAGGTTGGTCGCGTCGTGCGAGTGATGCCCGATCCACACAAAGACATCGGCCTCAATATCTTGTCGCACTTTCATTACGGCCCCGAAATTCAAATCACGACGTTTGAGACGTTAGCGGACGCGATCGAGAGCCTCGCCGAACGCGACGCGGACTGACCGGAGAGCGGAGGGAAAGTAAGAACACGCCGAGCTTGGGAGGCTGGCGGGTAGACGGTCAAGCCGCAAGGGTAGCGATCAATGAGCGGGACCGGACTTTCGGGTAGTGGGGCAGAGGCCTACAGCGAGTGAGTCAAAGTTGAAATGCGGAATGCGGAGGTCAGATTAGCCTCCTGCCTAACGACTCTCCTTCGAGCCGATCTCGACCAGGCGCTTCGTGAGAAAAACCAGGCCAGCCATTTGGACCCACTCGGAGACAATGTTGCCGACGACCTGGCCCCACTTGCTTTCGATGTCCATCCTGATGAACAGGACCGTCCAGGCGATCCCGGTGAAGAGGAGGAAGAGAAGCAGCGAGTGCCGGTGTAAGAAGTCGAGCCAGCGAAAGCGCTCTTTTCCTGTCACCGGCCGGCTCTCGGCCGAACCGATTTCATAGAGAAATTTCGTCCCCAGAATGATGACGACGGACCCGCTCCAATCGGCGATCGCGTTGCCGAAAAACGCGCCCAGGTGTGTTTTGGGATCGAGAAGACGATAACCGAGCAGCTAGACGGTCAAGAGTCCGACCGCGACCAGACTCAACGAATGCCGTACGAGGAAGGCCCGCTTTTTGTGTTTAGTTTTGGCGATGTTTCGCGCTCCGCGGCCTAGTTAGTCGACGTCTCCTGAACTCGCGGCTCTTGTTTGTCGTGATGCCCAGCCTGGCGTCGTTCAAAACGTAGAGGCCGCTACGGCGTGATTGTCCCGCTGCGACCGTCGACTTGCGCTTTGGTCGCGTCGTGGGCACCGGCCTTTATCACGTCCAGAACCCAGACGGAGTGGTCTTTCCCGCCAGTCAGCTCACATTTCTTGATCGTCGCGCCAGGAAACTTCCTGAGCACCAAATGCTGCGCTTCGATCTTGGTGATTTTACCTTCCTGAAGCCGTTTGTTCTCGCGTGAGCTGGCGGCGTTCATCGACGAAACGGCGAAGGCGCAGGCGATGACGAATGAGAACACGAAATGGGAAAATCGTTTCATAGGAGGACTAGAAGACAGAAGACGTGTGGGCGAAAGCGAAAATCGCATGCAGAAAGTAGAAGTACAAAGAGGAAAGTAGCAAAAAGGCGTCGGAGGTCAGCCGGTTTCGCGTTGTTTGCTACGGCGACCAGGGAGGTTTCGCGGCGCGTCGTTCAAACGTAACGGTGCGCTGTTTTGGGCGAAGCCTTCCTCTTCGGACGATATCGTGTGGTAGGTCGCGGCTTCCTTCACTTCGTTTGGATTGGCCCATTGTGATACGGATGCTGTTCTGGACCAAGATCGACGGCGCCGTGTAGTCAGAGGACGGACCGCGGAAGGCGCGACGGGTAATGAAATGCGGCCAGAAATCCGCAGTGCTGCGAAGCAATTGTGATGAAAACTTACCTCGCCCTGTTCGCGATGCTCGTGACCGTCGCGGCGCTTGTCTCCGGCTGCGCAACGGAGCCCCCCACCACGACCACGACAACGACTCATACCGAGAGATCCGGCGGCTACTAAAGAACCGGTAGACGCAGGGAGCTACGGCACTACGGCAAAGCTGGCAGCGATTCTGAGGCCGCTCTGGACGAAAATGTAGGCGTCGTTGGAATGGCGGTCGTCGCGCCATTCAGCCGGACGCATGCGCCTCGGAGAGTGGATTGAGAGTCAGACCCCAGAAACCGCCAGAAGAACCCATAGACTGAGCCCCAACCGAGGCTCGATCCGTAGCCGCGCAAGCCGCGTTGCAAAAGCAGGCCGAACGCTCGGCACTACGCCAGGTGATGCACTCGAAACGCAAGCCATAGGCATGCGAGGACGGAGATCCCGAAGATCGCTACGAGAGTGCACAAAGCCGTCGAGAACTGTCGTGCTTGCCGCCGAGTGTGGGCGTACGGGCTGTTTCGCGCAAGGTGCAACAAGTGTGTAAGATCGCGCCAGTGATAGTAGCGATGAACCGGATAGCTGTGGAGGCGCAAGAGACGTCTGATTGGGGGGCGAAGCGCTGCGGCGAAGACGGGCGGCTCCTCATATGATCGCATCCCAGAAAGGTTGCGATTCAGCCAGGTTTTGATTCGCGCATGGCGGATTTCATGCGGATGTCAGATTCGCGTTGAGCTCTGGCGGTTATCGATGATAGTGCAGCACGTTTCTTGCTGCCCATTCGAAACGCTCAGGGGCAGATTCACCGAACCTCGGCGATAGCCGACGTCCAGGATCCAACCATTTATGAAAGCCGATCTCGTTAAAGCTGCGTCCGAAGTAATTCCCGATCAGGGAATTTTGGTGAACATGCTCTCGCGTCGCGTTCGACAGCTCACGCTCGGGCATCGACCGCTCGTGGAACATGTTCCCGGGCTCCAAGCCGCCGATATCGCGCTCACCGAGATCATTAACAAGAAACTCACTTTCGAGTCGACGTTTGGTCAGAAGGCGAATGAGGAGTCGGAGAAAGTGGTGGAGTTTCCTGGGGTTATCGTCTCCAAGAAAAGAGCAGCGTAGCAGGAGGCGAGAGCGCGAGGGGTAGGGGGGACAGGGAAAAAGCTGAAAGGCTGAGACGCGACGAGCAGAGCTCAGCGGGCAAATCGAACGGGAAAGGAAACGGATGCGACCAGAGCGGTCGTCAGTTGCGTTTCACCTGTG
>DASYVG010000276.1:0-1619 GCA_035937255.1 Chthoniobacterales bacterium
CAAACGATTTGACGTTCATAAATTGTTGAATAGCAAAGTTCGGCCCGGGGAGTCACCATTTTTTTGCCTGGGTCTAGTCGCCAACTCTATCCAGGCGGCCGACGGAAGCCGCATCCTCGGTTGATTGCTGGCGGTAGAACAGGGCGTTACTGTCGAGTGGGTTTACCTCGCCGAATGAGTGATTTTCTTTTTGCCCGCTCACAGATGGGCATGTCGCTCGGCTTCCATATCGTTTTCGCGGCGATTGGCATCGCTTTACCCGTCCTCATGGCGATCGCCGAGGGGATGTATCTTCGCACGGGGCGCCCGGCATTTCTCGAACTGGCGAAACGCTGGGCGAGAGGCGCGGCGATTCTCTTCGCGGTCGGCGCGGTCTCGGGAACGGTGCTCGCGTTCGAGCTCGGTTTGCTCTGGCCAGGTTTCATGGAAAAAGCGGGCGCGATTATCGGAATGCCGTTTTCACTCGAAGGCTTCGCCTTTTTTACCGAAGCGATTTTCCTCGGGTTGTATCTGGCGGGATGGAATCGGTTGCCGCCTTTCGTCCATTGGCTCTGCGGCGTGCTCGTGGCCGTCAGCGGAATTCTTTCCGGCATCTTCGTCGTGACGGCGAATGCATGGATGAATGCACCGGCCGGGTTCAAAATCGTCGACGGGAAGGTGACCGACATCGATCCGATCGCGGCGATGTTGAACCCGGCGGCCTTCCATGAAGTGCTGCATATGACGCTGGCGGCGTTCGTCGCGACCGGCTTTGCCGTGGCTGCGATCCACGCCTTCTTCGTTTTGCGCGATCGGGGAAATGTTTTTCATCGGAATGCGCTCGGCATCGCCCTCGTCCTCGCTTGCATCAGCGCGCCTCTGCAAATCTTTAGTGGCGATTTTAGCGCGCGCTCCGTCGCCAAACTCCAGCCGGCCAAGCTCGCCGCGATGGAAGCAAATTACCGCACGCAAATCGGGGCGCCGTTGCGCATCGGCGGAATCCCCGACGATGACTCGCGCACGAATGATTATGCGCTGATCATTCCGCGCGGCCTAAGTCTTCTCAGCACCCACGATCCCAACGCGAAGGTCGTCGGTTTGGAAGAATTTCCACGGAACGACTGGCCGAACGTGCGCGTGGTGCACTGGGCCTTCGACATCATGGTGGGCTCAGGAACGGCGTTACTCGTGTTATCGATCGCGGCCGGCTGGCTGGCGTGGAAACAGCGCGGCGTTCCCGACAGTAAATGGTTTCTTCGCGCGCTTGTCGCGGCCGGGCCGCTCGGATTCCTCGCCATCGAAGCGGGCTGGACCGTAACCGAACTCGGTCGCCAACCCTGGATTATTTACGGCGTGATGCGGACGCAGGAAGCCGTCACACCGATGGGAAACATCGCCGTCCCGTTCGTGGTGTTCACGCTCTTGTACGTTTTCCTCTCGCTAGTGGTTTTCTACCTGTTGCGCCGTCAGTTTATGAAAACCGACAACCCGGTTTCGGAAGCGCTCACGACCGATGCTTGAGTTCATCGTCGCCGGTTTCATGCTGGCCGCGCTGATTTTCTACGCGCTCACCGGCGGCGCGGACTACGGCGGAGGCATGTGGGATTTGCTCGCGAGCGGGCCGCGCTCCGCCGCGCAAA
>DASYVG010000277.1:0-3132 GCA_035937255.1 Chthoniobacterales bacterium
AACGGATGAAAATCGGAATCGGCGATGCCGACGTTCCAGGAAACGAGGCAGTGTGATCCGATCTCGATCCGCTCTTCCGCCATGATGAGAGCGCCGTTCAGGAGCGTGAAATCGCCGATCGTGCAGCGCCCGCCCAGTCCGATCGCGAAGGAACAACCAGCATAACACGAAACATGCGCGCCGATGAGGAGCGCACCCGGCGTCCGACTTTTCAAATGCCGAAAAATCTGGGCACTCTCGCAGTAGAATCCTTCGCCGAATTCAACGTTGCCTGGAATTGGATGGGGCCACCAATCGCTCTCCACGTGACGATCGGCTTGGACGTTGCTCATGACTCGTTAGGCCCGTAATGGCCGGCGGAATAGAGTCTGGCATAGGCGCCTCCGCGAGCGACGAGATCCGGACCTCTGCCTTGCTCGGCAATCTCCCCATCGCGCAGGACCACGATACGATCGACCTGGTGGATGGTCGCGAGTCGATGCGTGACGATCAACGTCGTCCGGCCGCGCATTAGATCTTTCATCGTCTCCATGATGGCAGCTTCGGTCGCCGGATCGAGGGCCGATGTCGGTTCGTCGAGCAGCAGGATCGGAGCGTTTTTCAAAAAAGCGCGGGCAATGCCGATGCGTTGGCGTTGCCCGACGCTAAGATGTCCTCCTCGCTCGCCCACCGAGCTTTCGTAACCCTGCGGCATGCTTGAGATGAATTCGTCGGCCTGGGCACGGACCGCAGCTTCGTGGATCTCGGCTTCGGTCGCGTCCGGCCGTCCATAAGCGATGTTCTCGCGGATGCTGGTGGAGAACAACAATGTGTCCTGCAGAACGATGCCAATTTTCTCACGCAGCGACTTTTTCGTCAGCTCGCGGATGTCGGAGCCATCGAGGGTGACACGCCCGCGATCGGGATCGTAGAAGCGCGGAACGAGACTCAGTAGAGTGCTTTTTCCGGCGCCGGTGCCGCCGACCAGAGCCACAATCTGATTGGGAGCGATGGTGAGATCGATGTCGCGCAGGACCGGCTTCCCGTCTGCATACCCGAAGTTGACATGGTCGAACGCAATCGAGCCCGCGACCGTTGCGACCGCTCTGGCACCGGGCGCATCGAGCACGTCGTCGGGACGATCCAGCACTTCGAAGCAGCGTTGCGCGCCCGCGGCGGCGCCTTCCATCGCCCACGCGGTGTAGGTGAGCGATTCGAGCGGCTGATAGAGCATGAGCAGATAAGCGCTGAAGACGAGCAGCGAACCGAGGCTGAGCGTGCCGGCCAGCACGTGCCGTGTGCCGAGGTAATACATGGCCGCAGTTCCGATCACCATGAGAGTGCTGATGACGAGCGCGCTGTGCACGTTCGTAAGCGTGAGCCGGAGATTCGCCTGCAGGCTGTGCTGCGCCTGCATTCGAAACTGCCCGACTTCCCATTCCTCGCGACCGAAGGCGTGCACCATTCGGATCGAACTCAAGCCTTCCTGGGCCTGCGCCAGCACCGCACTCTCGCGTTCCTGAATGGAAGTTGATTGCTCGCGAATCCGGCGAGCGAACAAATAGATGGCGAGAACGATCAGCGGCACGACTCCAAGCGACAGGAGCGTCAGCTGCCAGTCCATCCGCGCCATGATCGCGAACGTGCCGATCAAGGTGACGACGGAGCCGAAAATATTTGTGAGCCCTTTGTTATAGATAGTTTGAATCGACTGCGAATCGTAGGCGACGCGGAAGCTGGAATCACTCGCGCGGCGGGCATCGTGATATTTGAGCGAGAGCGATTGCAGATAACTGTAGAGCTCGGTGCGCATGCGGAGGAGCGCTTCGAGACCGACCTTCACGAAAAGATAATTGGTGACGAGATTGATGATCCCCCACAACAACTGGATCGCGACGAGCGCGAGGCAGAGCAGGGGAATTAGCCGTACGGAAGAATGCGCGCTTCCGGCCGGCAGAATGTTATCGACGATGAATTTGAATGGCCACGGTTTGAGCAAATTGAGCGCTATGCCGCAGAGCGTAAGGACCAGGCCGATGGCGGTCTGGCCCCAGAACGGCCGGTAATATTCTAAAGCGCGACGGTAAATCGGCATGAGAGATTCAGATTGCGCTTGAAACGATTTCGAATGAACTACGGGCGCCCCGCCGCGCCGCTCAAGCCGCGGAAGGAATGGCGCGGCAGAAATTCACGCACGTAAATGTTTTGATGCATCATCTGCTGCAAGTCTGGTCCGGCTGGGTCACACACTGGGGATATTGGGGCATCATCCTTTTGATGGCGATGGAAAGCTCGATTTTCCCCGTGCCGAGCGAAATCGTGATCCCGCCGGCGGCGTTCCTGGCTGCGCAAGGCCAGCTCAGCTTTACCGGCGTGATCATTGCAGGCACAGTCGGCTCTTATCTGGGAGCAGCGATCACGTATTGGGTGGCGCTTCTCGTCGGTCGTCCGCTCATCTTGAAGTTTGGCCGGTACTTCTTCGTTTCACCCGAAAAACTGGCGCGCGCCGAAGTGTGGCTGAATCGATATGAGGCGGGCGGCGTTTTTTTTGCGCGACTGCTCCCGGTGATCAGACATCTGATTTCGATCCCGGCGGGAGTTATCCGGATGAGTTTCGTGACGTTTAGTCTCATGACAATCGCCGGCTCCGCCATCTGGTGCGCGATTCTGGCATATATCGGACGCGCCGCGTATCGGGCGGAACCAAATCTTCTCGCTGATCCGGAGGCAATGGTCCATTTCGCGAAGTCTCAGGGGAATTGGATCTTCCTTTTAGTGCTGGGGTTCGCCGCCCTTTATTTCCTCGTTCTTCGCTTCAGCCGAAGCCGGACGTCTTGAAGAAATCCGACTCCAACACTCGTGTTCAATAATTTAACACTTGTGTCATTCCTGCTTCTGCCGTGTACGCGCGAAGAACCGGCAAAGATCGGTCTCTCCCAATGAAACGGTGGAACCCTGCTGGTGGCATCCGAATTGCTCTCTAAAAGATGCAATCCTATGAAACAGAACACCCAGATTCTCAAGCCACGCCGTCAGAAGCTTTCCCTCGGAGACCTCATTCTCGCGGTCAGCTCCTGCACAAAGAGCACAAAAGAAACCGTCGCGGCTGTCGCGGACCTTCTCGGCAGCGGCCAGGTGCGCGTCGAGAATAAC
>DASYVG010000278.1:0-2544 GCA_035937255.1 Chthoniobacterales bacterium
GGAGCTGGAGCGAATTCGAGAGCGGTTCACGCCGCTCGTCGGCTTATGCAAAGAGCGCGGTATCGCCATACGCATCGGAACCAATCACGGGTCGCTGAGCGATCGCATTATGAATCGCTATGGCGACACGCCGCTCGGGATGGTGGAAAGCGCGCTCGAGTTTGCCAGGATCGCGCGCGATCTGGATTACCACGCGTTCGTCTTCTCGATGAAATCGAGCAACCCGAAGGTGATGATCCACGCCTATCGCCTGCTCGTCGCGCGGTTAGCGGAGGAAGGCGCCGATTGGAATTACCCGATTCACCTCGGCGTTACCGAAGCCGGCGACGGCGAAGACGCGCGGATTAAAAGCGCGATAGGCATTGGCTCACTCCTGGCGGATGGGGTCGGAGATACAGTCCGCGTTTCGCTTACGGAAGACAGCATTCATGAAATCCCGGTGGCCAAGGTGCTTGTGCGGCTCGCAACGGCTTCGGTTGCGACGGACCTGTCGCCGGGGAAACCGGCAGCCGATCCGGCTATCGGACCAGTAGTGTCGTACGACCCCTTCTCCTATCAACGCCGTGCGGCAGACCGGATCGACCGCGATCATTTTGGGATAGGCGGCGAAGAACTCGTGCGCGTTGTCGTCACGCGGAGCAGCTACGAGAAAGTTGCGCATAAGATTGATCGCCTGGGCGACTACAAACCGGAGATCGTGTTCGAGAATGCTGAGGTCATAGGAATTGATCCGCGGGACGATGCCGCGATCGCGAGTCTCAATGCTGCAGAGACAGCCCGGTTCGTGACGGTGCGCAACGACATCGATCTTCCGACGATCAGCGCGTTTCGCCTGCTCGCGTCGAAGTTGCATTCGCGTCACCCCATTTTGCTGAAGGACACGTTGCGCGTCTCCCACGCCAGGCAGGGCGATTTCCTCGACACGCTTCTCGTCGCCGCTACCAACATCGGTTCGCTGCTCTGCGATGGAGTCGGCGACGCAATTCTGGTGCAGGGCGAAGACGCACCGGGTCAGGCACTCCGCCTGAGCTACAACATCTTGCAAGCGGCTGGGACGCGCATATTCAAGACCGATTATGTCGCCTGTCCGAGCTGCGGTCGCACGCTGTTCAATCTCCAGACCACGACCGCGCGCATCAAAGCGGCCACGTCGCACCTCAAAGGAGTGCGGATCGCAGTGATGGGATGCATCGTGAACGGCCCAGGGGAGATGGCGGATGCAGACTTCGGTTACGTGGGCGGAGCACCGGGCAAGATCAATCTATATGTCGGCAAAACGGCGGTGAAGTTCAATATCCCCGAAGCGGAAGCGGTAGATCGATTGAAGGATCTGATCCGCGAACACGGCAAATGGATGGAACCTCTCGTGCCGGCCGGCGGACCAGCCCTGGCCTAAGGTGCCGAGTGGGTTCACGGATTCTCGCAGGGACACGGCCAACAAACCGTTGGGATCGAACTATTGGTGGATATGAAACTGAAATTAACTCTTATGCTTCTTGCGGTTGCCAGCCTTATTGGCACCTTCGCGAGCTCGGCGCAGGCAATTGGGATCTCGATCAATGTCGGCGATCGCCCGTATTACAATCGCGGCCCCTTCTATTGGGACGGTGGGCACCGCTGGGTCTGGGTTCAGGGCCATTACGGCCGTCACCGCCATTGGATGCACGGACACTACGTCCGGCGCTAGTCCGCTTCGAGCGCAAGCAGCGCACCGCATTTTGCCCGGCGTCAGGCGGCATGGCCGTTTGACGCCGGGTAGGCGTGCATCCATATTCCGCGCTCCCAAAGTAGCGTAAGCGTCTCGCTTGCGTTCTGCGACAACGGCGCAAGCCGGAGGCTTACGCTACATTCGAGGAGTTCACCTCATGGATAAGATCCGTAACATCGCCATTATTGCGCACGTCGATCACGGCAAAACCACGCTGGTCGATCAACTGCTGCGGCAATCCGGCACTTTCCGTTCCAACCAGAAGACCGAGGAACGGATGATGGATACCATGGATCTCGAGCGCGAGAAGGGGATCACGATCCGGGCCAAGAACGCGGCGTTTCAGTGGAACGGCTATCGCATCAACATCGTCGATACGCCAGGGCATGCGGACTTCGGCGGTGAGGTCGAGCGGATCATGAAAATGGTGGACGGCGTCTTGCTCGTGGTCGACGCGCACGACGGTCCGCAGGCGCAAACGCGTTTCGTTTTACGCAAGGCGCTCGAGAACAACGTGAAACCGATCGTGGTGATCAACAAGGTGGATCGCGAAAACGCCCGGCCGCACAAGGTGCTGGACATGGTTTTCGATCTCTTCGTCGAACTGAAGGCGAATGACGAACAACTCGATTTTCCCATCATTTACGCGAGCGCGAAAGATGGATTTGCGATGCGCGAACTGCACGAAAACAGCGAGGACATGACGCCGTTGTTCGAAGCGATCGTGCAGCACGTGCCGGCGCCGACGATTTCGACCGAGCCGTATTTTCAGATGCTGGTGTCGAACCTCGATTACAGCGATTACCTGGGCCGGATCGCACTCGGGCGGATCGTGA
>DASYVG010000279.1:0-4546 GCA_035937255.1 Chthoniobacterales bacterium
TGCCGATTCGTGTCCACCTCCAAAGGAGAGGTTAAAGGTGTGCTTCCACTGCTCAGCTATTCCCTCCGGATTGATGTCGGCATCCCAGACCATCGAAGTCGTGACGAGCGGGTTCGGCATACGTCCCGCCGTCAAGGTTACATCGTGAAATCCTTTATAGCCCAGGTAAGCCTGGCCGACGTTGATGCCCTCACTGCCTTTCGAGAACGGGCCGCCGCTCGATTCGTCGCCGATTGTCACGTTCGTCGAGCGCGAGTTGGAGCTGGTTTCGAGGCGAAGCCCAAAGAACCAGTCGTCCACCAAAATGCCACGCAACCCAAGCCGCAAACGGTAGCGGGAGCGATTCCGCTGCGTGTTGTCTCCGGGAGTCGTGATTGTATCCGGCCGACCCGATTCGGCCGTGCGCACTTCATAGCGAACGCGGGCGTCCCCATATAACTCGAGCTCCGTGATCGGGCTCGAGAGCTTCCATTTTCCGGCCGCGGTCGAGGACGCTTCTTTGGTCAGATCAGCGCGTACTTCCTCGGCTTCCTGGTCGGTGATGAGCCGTTTTTTCACGAGTAAATCGAGCAGGGCGCCGGCATCCTGCGCGTGAGCAGAGATGCTGCCGAGGGCGAAGGCGGCTGCGACTGCGATGAACGATAATTTTTTGACGAACATTGTTTCTCCTGTGTTGGCGGCGCACCGCCGTTGACTGCCGCGTGGGTTTTGCGGTCGCGCATAGTGGCGACGGTGGAGAGACTGGAACGCGGACGTTACAAACGCATGGCGCGATTGTAACGATTAGGTGAACTAATCTGCCGACACTGTCCCGCGCTGCGCGAAGGGCAGGAAAACGTCGATCGTGGTGCCTCCTCCCAGGACGCTGCGGGCCGCGACGCGACCGCCATGCAATTGAGCGATGTGTTTCACGATCGATAATCCGAGCCCGGTTCCGCCGACCTCGCGGCTGCGCGCTTTATCGACGCGATAGAAACGTTCGAAAATGCGCGGCAGATCTTCAGCCGGAATGCCGGCGCCACGATCGACAATGCTGAGTTGCGCGAAATGGTAGTCGAATTGGGCGGCGCTGATCCGCAGCGCGCCGCCCGGCTCGGAATACTTCACCGAGTTATCGAGCAGATTGTAAACAACCTCTTCGAGGCGGATGCGATCTGCGCGCACGGCCGGCAGACCGGCCGCGAGATGCAGTTCCACCGCGAGATTTTTGGCCGCAAAACGCTTCGCCCAATCTTTCGTGATTTGGTCAAGGAAAGGAGACAGATCGATGTCCACGAAATCGAGATTGGGCTCAATCTCTTCCAATTGCGCGAGGCTGAGCAAATCTTCCACGAGCGACTGCAGGCGCTGGGAATGTCGCTCCATCACCTCCAGGATGCGCTGCAACTCCTCCGCCGGCAGATCGGGTTCGTCGCGCAGAGTCTCGAGATATCCCCGGAAGATGGAGAGAGGCGTGCGCAGTTCGTGCGAAACGTTGGCCACAAAATCCCGCCGCACCGCTTCCGACTGCTTCACCGCGGTTACGTCGCGAAAAAGCACCACCGCGCCTTTCTCAATGCCACTGGCGTCGCGCATGGCGACGGCGTTGACGGCGATGTGAGCGGCAGCAGTGCGAGCGCCGGCCCCAGAGATCAGATGGGAATGCGGCTGGCCCGTTGCAAGCGTACCCTGCACCAGCTCCTCGACCGATGGATCGCGCAATGTTTCGATCAGAGTTGCGCTTGTCCCAATGTTCGACAGATCGAAGAGCCTACGGAAAGCCGGATTGGCCAGGCGGATGCGAGCGTTTTGATCGAGGACGACGAGGCCGTCCTCCATCGCATCCAGAATTGTGGAAACATTGAATTCGCTCTCGCCCACTTTCTCGGCGAGCGCTCGCTGGCGTTGAAACACATCTTCCAAGGCGAGCGCAACGCGGCGCGCTTCCTTGTTTCCTTCGATCAGGTAGGTGGTCGGTGCGCGCGTGTTGCGCACGTCGTCGACGATCTTTTCGAGCGCGAGCCACGGCTGCACAAAACGATTCCGGATCCAGAAGACGAGCGCCCAGATGCCGGCCAGCGCCAGCGCCACGATGAACCAGATCATGAGCGCCTACCCGGCTCGAAACCGGTAGCCGAATCCGCGCACCGTCTCGATGACATTCCCGCTCTTGCCCAGTTTCTCGCGCAAGCGGCGAACATGCGTGTCCACGGTGCGCGTATCGATGATGCTCTCGTAACCCCAGACGTCATTGAGGAGGCGGTCACGCGCTTGCACTCGCCCGCGCCGTTGCAGGAGCGTGCGGAGAAGCTTGAATTCAATCGCGGTCAATTCGAGCGGCTTGCCGGCAAGCGTCACGCGATGATGCTCCGGGTCGATCACGATCGCGCCCGCCGTCAGCGTTGCGGTAGAGCCGGCATCGGACGAGGCGGTGCGACGCAGGATGGCATTGGTTCGCAGAATCAGTTCGCGCGGGCTGAACGGCTTCGTCACGTAATCGTCGGCGCCAAACTCCAGGCCGACAATGCGATCAATTTCCTCCGCCTTCGCAGTCAGCATGACGATGGGAATCTGGCGCGTTGCCGGATCAGTTTTCAGAATCTTGCAGACTTCGAGCCCGGGCATCTTCGGCAGCATCAAATCGAGGATGATCGCGTTTGGCAGAGTCTCGCGTGCCATGCGCAAACCTTCCGCGCCATCGCGGGCGATGGTAAACGTGAACTCGCCATGTTTGCGGAAGTATCCAGCGATCAGATCGACAACGTCCGCGTCGTCTTCGATTAAAAGCAGGCGCGCCTTCACGGTTCCTGTTCCTCTCTCAGGTCGCGAGCGGCGGCGCGAGCAAATTCAACATTTGCGGATGCGACGCCGATCTGCTCGTCGATGGATCCTGAAGATGCGCGCCCCGGCCGGCGCTAGGCGGTGGCTCTGCACCGATTACGATCAGGTGTTCCGTGTAATGAGCGACGCACAACAAACCACATCATGCCGCTCTCCCACTTGCGAGTCATAGGCATTCCCGACTGCCGGTTTTCTTAAGCGCGGTGTAGCTCGATGCAGCGCGGGCGCATCGAGTCTATGTAAGCCTTGATCTAGGCTCGCTTCCCGAAGCTAGTCTCCCAAATACGATCAGCGCGGCGTGTTGCCGGGATCTTTGCGCCGACCGGGCTGCGCGGGCTCGAGCCGAAAGATCGTTTCGCCTTCCTTCATTAAATCGAGGCGATCGCGCGCGATCGTTTCCAGATAGGTGGCGTCGGTTTTCAGCAGGGTGACTTCGCGAGTCTGGCGGGCCAGAATAGTCTTTTGGTCGTTCGCCTGCGCCTGCAGCACTTCGATTTCGCCTCGGCTCTGCGCGAGCTGCTTTGAGCGCGGCAGAAACAAGCTGACGACAACCAGGCAAAAAGCGAGACCGAGCAGAAGGCGGAGAACGTTGTTCAACCGCTGCCACACGGTGGCGTCGCGGCGCGCGCGAAAATCGCCGTAGCCCGGGTGATCCACTAGCGCATTTTACCGCCGTAGACGGCGTTGTCACCAAGTTCCTCCGCAATCCGCAGAAGCTGGTTGTATTTCGCGACGCGGTCGGTGCGGCAGAGCGAACCGGTTTTGATCTGGCCGGCATTGGTGGCCACCGCGATGTCAGCAATCGTGGTATCCTCCGTTTCGCCGGAGCGATGGCTGATGACGGCGGTGTAGTTATTTTTGGTGGCGAGTTTGATCGTATCGAAAGTTTCCGTGAGCGTGCCGATCTGATTGACCTTCACGAGGATCGAATTCGCGACACCTTGCTCGATCCCCTTGCGCAGGAACTCGACGTTGGTGACGAAAAGATCATCGCCTACGAGCTGCATCTTCTCCCCCAGCCTCTCCGTCAGTTTCTTCCAGCCGTCCCAATCGTTCTCGGCGCAACCGTCTTCGATGGAGATGATCGGGAAACGACGCGCGAGCTCCGCGTAAAGGTCGATGAGCTCCTTCGCCGAGCGTTTCGAACCGTCGGATTTTTTGAAAACATACGCACTTTGCTCCTTGTCGTAGAACTCGGAGGAAGCGGCATCGAGCGCGATGAAAATCTGCTCGCCGAGTTTGTAACCAGCTTTTTTGACCGCGGCCGCGATCGATTCCAAGGCGTCTTCCGCGGAGCTGAGCTTGGGTGCGAAACCGCCTTCGTCCCCGACCGCAGTGGAGAGTCCGCGATCCTTCAGCACACTCTTGAGAGCGTGAAAGACCTCCGCGCCGTAACGAAGCGCTTCCGCAAACGTGGGCGCACCTTTCGGCATGATCATGAACTCCTGGAAATCGATGGGCGCGTCGGAATGCGCGCCGCCATTAAGAATATTCATCATCGGCACTGGGAGAACCCGGGCCTCAGCGCCGCCGAGATAGCGGAAAAGGGGCAAATCCTGAGAGGCGGCCGCCGCGTGTGCGTTCGCGAGTGAAACACCGAGGAGGGCGTTGGCTCCGAGATTCTTTTTGTTCGGCGAACCGTCGAGCTCGATCAGGGCGCGATCGACAGCAGGCTGGTCGAGCGCATTGCTTCCCTGGAGTGCGGGCGCGATTTTCTCGTTCACAT
>DASYVG010000280.1:0-1924 GCA_035937255.1 Chthoniobacterales bacterium
TGGCTCCATCCCGCCGCTGGTAGAAAGCAGACGTTGAGCGCGATGGTGCCCGCTACTACCCCAACACAAACGCGGTACAGCAATCTCTGCTCCGCGCGCGCGATACCTAAGAAGAATGCGATAGGTACGGTGGAGAGTAAGAGCGATGTTAACGACCCTCAGAAAACGTATTTTTCTGAGCATATGGCCGACAGGCGGCGAAGCTTTAGCCTGAGGTAGTCGAGGTAGCCGTTTGGGAGCGGCTGGAGTTTGAGTTCTTCAATGACCGGCAGGAAGTAGGCCAGCGAACGGATTTTGGAAAGGGGCGGCAGGTCTGGAGCGCGGCTGAGGCGACGCAGGGTGCCGAGCAGTAGAGCGGACTCCACCAGCGGCAGTGGCACCGTTTCGACAAACAGCGTTCGGGCCAGAGATTGATCGGCGGGGCTGGGCCGCAAGGGCGTGTCGGGCAGATCCAGATAGAGCGTGAGCACTTGAGCAACGAAGGCCGCGTCACTGGTTTCGACGGGATTCATTTTGCTGTCCTTCGCGCGGCGGATTCCTGTTCGCTTTCGCGGACGCGATAGCTGCTGCCTTCGACGAGGGTCACGTCGGCGTGATGCAGCAGGCGGTCCAGCAAAGTGACGATGCAAGTTGCGTTAGGAAACACCTCGTTCCATTCCTTGAAGGGACGGTTGGTGGTGACGATCAGCGGCTTGCGCTCATAGCGGCAGTTGACGACTTCGTAGAGCAAGTCGGCGGCCTTGTCGTCGAAGGAAAGATAGCCGACCTCATCGATGCACAGCAGTCCGACATTGGCGTAGGTGCGCAGTTTGCGGCGGCGGCCTTCGGGGGATTGGCGATGCAGTTCTTCCAGCAGCGCGGAGGCGGAGCGGAACAACACAGAGTGCCCGGCCAGCACGGCGGTGTGACAGAGGTTTTGCGCGATCATCGTTTTGCCCAGACCGTTGCGGCCCACCAGAACGAGGTTGCGGGCTTGCTTGAGGAAGTCGAGCGTAAAAGCGCGGTCGATGATATCGCGGTCGATTTTCTTGGGCCAGGACCAGTCGAAGTCGGCCATGGGCTTGAAGGACTTGAGGCCGCTGATGCGCAGGCGCCGCTCCAGACTGCGTTTGGAACGCTCTTCGGTTTCGGCCTGCGCCAGCGCTTCGAGGATTTGGACCGGCGACCAGCGGGCTTTGGTGGCGCGGGCCAGGAAGTCGTCGAGGGAATCCGGCACGGCGCACAAGCCGACGTGCTGGAGCCGCGCGGCCAGATCACTCGCCGCTGTTTTTGTTTTGGGCGAGTTCATCGTAAGTCTCCAAGTCGTGCGGGCGCACATCGAGCGATTGCGCTTGCGGATGATGGCTCAAGTCGAGCGCCAGTGGCGTGAAGCGCGGTTGGCGGCGCAGCAGAAACGCCACCGAAGAAGAACGCGGCGTGGAACGTTCGAGTGCTTCGGCAATGGCTTTCCGCAAGGCCTGAGCGCCGTATTGTTCAAGCAGTTTCGCCAAACGCGAGGCTTCGTGTGCTGCCGACTCTCCATGGGCGAAGGCTTGATCGAGAAACGTTTTGCTCTCCGGCACGAGCTGTTCCAGGCGGCCCGTGGGTGTCGAATGAAACGCTTTGCGTTTGCTTTTGAGCACCGCGTCCTGGTGCGCGGGATCGAGCACCAGTTGGCCGCGATCGTAGCTGCGCGTGTGGCGCGCGATCTGGTTGGTGCCGTCCAGAATGCGGATGAATGTATCGGAGGCGGCCAGCGTCAGTTGCCGGCCCACGGCTTCCGGCGGAATGGAATATTGATTTAAATCAAAACGCACGTAGATCGTTTTGGCCGAACGCGCCGGCTCGATGCGTTCGGTGGGAAACGGATGCGCGGCGTGCGGCAACAGACGCGCCCGCTCTTGGTCGAACGCATCTGCGACACAGCGATAATCTCCGCCGGGCC
>DASYVG010000281.1:0-2806 GCA_035937255.1 Chthoniobacterales bacterium
CCCAGCGTCCTCACATGGCGTCCTGCTTTTGTCGCGGTCTCGCAGGCCGGCGACCTTGGCTACTCTACGGGGCCGTGGGAATGGAAAAAGGAGCCGTCGAATCCGAAACCGACTGCCTACGGCCAATTCTTCTCGATCTGGCAGAAGCAGAAGGAGGGCGGGTGGAAGGTAGCTCTTGATCTTGGGGTGGATACACCGGCGCCGATCGCAACGCCCGATACGCCAGAGCCGGAGGCAGCAGAGCCGGCGAAGCGCGCAGGCGACGAAGCGACGGTGCGCGCTGAACTTCACAAGACGCAACGGGAGTTCTTCGCCGCCTCCGAGAAGGACAACGGGGCAGCGGTGGCCACGTATGCGAGCGCCGATGTGCGGGTGTATCGGCAGGGCGTTTTTCCCGCGATCGGTCGCGATGCCGCCCGCGTAATGTTGAGTTCGGATCACGCGCCGGCGAAATTCACGCGCGCGGGAGGAAACGTCAGCGGGTCCGCTGATCTCGCGTATGAATACGGCGCCTTCGCCGCGGAGCACAATGATTTCACCGAGCGCGGGAACTATGTGACTGTCTGGAAAATTTCCCCCGAAGGCGATTGGAAACTGGCGATCGATTTGCGCAAAACCGCCCCAAATGCGGAGAAGAAAGAGAACCAATAGATCAACGGATGCGGGGCCGTGGGAGTAAAATCAACGGGCTTCCTTTTTGATGGAGCGCAGGATCAGATTCGCGAGCCAAGAGGGACTCGCGACTCCTTCGCGATAGGCGTTCAGCGATTCGACCGAGGAATTCACCCGGAGATTGCTGTAGGTCTGATCCGGATTCTGCCAGCGCTCGTGCCAATAAATGGCGGCTTTGATGCGCGGATAACGCGTGTGAAAATCTTCGAGCCCCTCTTTCACCCAATCCGCCTTACTGCCTGAGCGCGGAAATTCACCAGTCGCCCACTCGGCGATCATGATCGGTTTCGTTGGATCCAGCCGGCACATTTCCTCGTAGGGCCAGTCGACCAGAGGCGGAATGTTGGCCCACGGCTCGTCTTTAAACTGCTGGCCGTACACGCTCAGCCCCAGCCAGTCCACATAATCTGCGCCCGGATAGTAGGCGGGCGCAAAATTCCAAGTGTCGAGCGGATAGGAATAATTGTTGGTGTGAAACATCCATTTGATGTTGGACGCGCCCCGCGCGCGCACCCGATCCACCACGTGGCGATAGGCCGCCTTGTAATGCTCGGGACCTTCCCAGGAATCGGCCGTCTCGCCCACCCATTCATCTGCACCGTAGTACCATCCCGACCACGGAAACCAGTCGCCATTCATTTCGACGCCGAACGCGACGATCATGGGCTTGCCAAAAGCCTTGGCAGCGTCCGCCCATTTATCGATATAATCGTCCCATTTCCCCTCAATAATCGCGAGCAGACTGAAGCGGTCGGGTCCCTTGTTCTGCTCGTAAGGTCTGTCCCATGGGGACCAGAAGACGAGCGGCAGCGAGCCGTGACGCCAGACGACATTCAGATTCGCGGTCGGGAAAGTTTGTTCACCCCAATAACTCGACGAGGCGATGATCGCCTGGTGTTTGCCGACGAGATTATCGAAGTCCTCGATCATCTCGAGCGTCACTTCATCCTCCGCGTCGCCAAAATCCATGAACGCGCCCGTGTATGCTCCGTGCTGCGGAATGACGACTTCGACCGGGGCGTTCTCGTCCTGGACAGGGACGGGCGGAACCTTGCGGCAGCTCGTGCAGAAAAGAACGGCGGCAACGAGCGCTCGCGCCAGAATCACGGCCGTGGGTCGGCGCGCCGCGCGAAAAATCATGCGCGCACCGGAACGGACGCGGTGCGGTCCAGTTTACCCCAGCTAACCCAGGCGCCTTTGACCGCGCGGAAGATGGCCTTCCAGATAACGTAACTGAGCATCGGCCGGTAAATCAGGCGCATGGGAATGATGCGCCACGCGCGCAGCACGTTCTCGCGTTCCAAGATGCAGGCAAGCGTCGCCAGAATCACGTCCATCGAGAGAAAGGTGACGACAAACGGAAGAACGGCAGCCCACGCGCCAAACGGAAGTGACAGCAACAGCAGCAAATCCACCACCGGCGTGATGGCGACGAGAATTATCTGGAAGAACCAGACACTTGGCAGGCTGAACCAACCGAGCGCGCCGTACTTCCGATTGAAGACCATGTCGCGATGTTTCCAGAGACACTGCAGAGTCCCGTAGGCCCAGCGGAAACGCTGCCGCGCCAGGGTCCGAACCGTCTCCGGCGCCTCGGTCCACGCAATCGCGCCCGGAACGTAGACAATGCGCTGATCACGCTTGTGCAACGCCAGAGTAAGATCCGTATCCTCGGCGAGCGTGTCTAGACTCAGGCCGCCGGCCTCATCGATCCTCGCCTTCCGAATCGCGCTCACAGCTCCCGGCACCACCGTGATGCAGTTCCAGCGCGTGTAGGCGCGGCGATCGAGGTTGAACCCGCACGTGTACTCGAGCGCCTGACAACGCGCGATGAAGGTCCGCAGGTTTCCCACTTTCGCATGACCCGACACCGCGCCCACACTTTCATCTGCGAACGGCTGCACGAGTTGCCGCAAAGTGTCGGGCTGGAAATTTGTATCGGCATCGAGGAAAACGACGATGCCGTGACGGGCGACGGCGAGAGCGCGCTGCAAAGCACGCGCTTTCCCGCGATTCTCCTGCCGGAATAACCGGATCCGCTGGTCGCGCCGAGCCATTTCTTCCACCTGCGCCGCCGTGTCATCGCGGGAACCGTCATCAATCACGATGATCTCTAATTCACCTAGATAATCCG
>DASYVG010000282.1:0-2251 GCA_035937255.1 Chthoniobacterales bacterium
TGAGCTGCTTTGAAGGTCAACTTCGCTGGCTGGCGAAGCGGGTGCGCTAATTCGAGTTTGAAACAATTCTCCATCTCGAAATTCGAACCGCGACATGAGCGCGGCATGCCGTTGCAGCGATTGATGCGCGGCGCGAAGGAGAAGAGCCGGATAAATTTTCTCATGCAGTCGCACCACCAACTGCTGGTAATAGGCGCCGGGCGCATCCGCTTTCAACGAACTCAGAATCATCGCGCGCTGCAGACCGGTAGCGCGATGCCAAATGTCGCTGCCAGCTTCCGAAGTCGCCATCCTCAATCGAGTAGCGAAAGGCGGTCGCGATCACAAATCGCAATTTCGCGTTGCGAAATGAGCCGAGAAGAGGGCGAGGGCGGAAAAATCAGACGTCGCTGCCTGGCGTTGTGCGTTCCATGAGTGCGAAGACGCGCGTTTTTTTTCCCGAATAATCGAGGGAGCGGAACCGGCGTATTTCCTCGAGACGGCGCAGTCCGTTTAGCGTGTCGAGATATTGCGTGTAGCTGGCGGCCAGCTCACAAGTTTCGAGATAACGCCCGCGCAAGTTTTCGTCGCGGAAGGCGTTGGGACACTGGCGGGCAAAGAGATGGAAGCGGAGCCAACGCCGGTCGGTGCGTGAAACCTTTTGTGTCTTGCGAAAGAACGCGACGAAGAGAAGCAGGACAAGATAGGTATCGACCTGCGCCTGCAGCTCCAGGTTGCGCGCGAATTCCTCCGACGCGATCGCGCGCTCTCCGTTTTTGAATTGGAGGGCGGCGTGCAGGGCATGATTGAGCTCCTCCACGAACACGATGAGTGAGCGGATGTTGCCGTCGCTCAGTCCGGCTCGGGGATCGTGCCGCTCGAGCTGGTCGATGAGCCAGCGCGAGTAATAGATGCCGACGTAAAGCTGATCGCCGGCGTGCCGGAGGAATGTGCGCGCAAGTTCGCTCAGCTCGCGGGCGGATGCGCCGGCGAGTTTGCTGAGCTGGGCGCAGCGAGCACGATCGATGATGCACTCTTCCAGGTTGATGCCGACGTGAGTGTAAGTCCGCTCGAACAGCTTCTGGATCTGACTGAAGAGCGTCTCGTTCACCGGAGGAGGGAGGAACTGAGATTGTCGTCGAGATTGAGGAGCCGATCGGAGAGCTGATTGAGCGCGAGGCGGACAGCGCGGAATTGTTGCGCGAGATTTTCATACACGTCGTTCAATTCGCACCGGCGGGCGGTTGCATGCGACGAGACAAGCTGATAATTCGCGCGTCCGATCTGCTCGTAGAAATTCAAGTCGGGCGCGCCGCGGCGGCTGCGCCGTTCCGTATTCTCATGAAAGATGCCGGTGATGAAGAGCGCGTAGTTACCGACATGAGCGCGGAGCAGAAAAGCTTGCTCGGGCGTCGCGCGAGTCAGCGCGAGCAACATGTCGCTGATGTATTGGTGGCCGTTTTCGGCGTTCAGATGCGGCGATTGCAGGCGGTTGATGCGCGAAAAAGTTTCGAGCAAGGAAGCGACGTAATCGCACAACTTCCGATCTTTGATGCCCGCCTTCCGCAAGACGTGCCGGGCGAGCACATAAAAATAAAAGTGTGACGAGATCGCAAGGTGGCCCGCATTCGAAAGTATCGCGTCGACCAATCGAGGATGATCGAGCACCGAATCGCGCGTCGTGGAGTCGCGCAGCAAATCGATCAAGGAAACATGATCGGTTTGAGAACGCGCCAGTGTCCGCACCACGAAGTCGAAATCCGCGGCGATAAATCGCTCCCGACAATTCGCACGAATCATCGAGCGCTAAGTATGAGCACCAGATGTGCCACTGCAAGCCGGGGGGCGCGAGGAAAGGGCCTTTTCTACAAGCCGGGCGGATGTCGCGCTTCGAATCCATGCGGTCCTCGCTCCGTCTTTTGCCAGCGTGGTGCCCAATGCCGATCAGGCCGCAAGCTGTACCATGCGGTCGTGTCCAGCCGCAGACCAGCGATGACCGCGAAAGTGTGCCCGCTGCGCGCGTAAACCGTGATCCAGCGGCCTTTGCCGTGCGATCCAAAGTCGCGGAGATCCGAGGAGCTCGTGGGGGATCGCACTAATCCGGCCGCGCCGAGCGCGTACGAGACGGTGCCGGAACAGTCGTAGCCGGAGTCGATAAACGAGGCGTGGCTGCCGCCGTAACGGTATGGCTTCGACCGCATTCCGTTGGCCGCCCAAATGGCGCGCTTCACGGCAAGAGGAGCTTGCGACGGCGCGCACGCGATCGTCCCGT
>DASYVG010000283.1:0-3473 GCA_035937255.1 Chthoniobacterales bacterium
AACCGGGATCGGCTGTTTCGCCATGTCGATTCTGAGGCGCAGACAGGTTTCGTAAATGTGCGGGAACCGTTCCCGCAGGAATTCCGGAGACCGGTCCGTGATATCGAGAAAAACGCAGTGCGCGCCCGACCTCTTGATCTCCGCGTCGATGGCGCGCGCGACGATGTCGCGCGGAGCGAGGTCGCGCTGCGGATGGTAGCGTGCCATGAAGGCTTCGCCGCGCTCATTTCGCAGAACGCCGCCTTCACCGCGCACCGCTTCTGAGATGAGGAATGATTTTGCGTTCGGGTGAAAAAGACAGGTCGGATGGAACTGGATGAATTCCATGTTCGCGATCACCGCTCCCGCACGCCATGCCATGGCGACACCATCGCCGGTCGCAATGTCTGGATTGGTCGTATAAAGATAAACCTTTCCGCACCCGCCCGTCGCGAGGACGAGCCGGTCCGTCCGGATCGTTTCGACCGCGCCCGTCTTCTCCTCCAAAATGTAAACGCCGAGGCAGCGATCTTCGGCGGCGAATCCGAGCTTGCCCGCCGTAATCAGGTCGACGGCCATCTGGTTTTCCAGAAGCGCAACGTTGGCGGCGCGGTCCAGTTCGCGCAGCAGAGTCTTTTCGATCTCCAACCCGGTGATATCCTGCACGTGCAGAACTCGGCGCTTCGAATGTCCACCTTCGCGCCCGAGATCCAGCTCGCGATGCCCGAACTTATCCCGTTCGTCGAAACGCAGGCCGAACGCGATCAGCTCCTGGATGCGCTCGGGACCTTCCGTCACAATCGTGCGCACGGTCGCTTCATCGCAGAGCCCGGCGCCCGCCTCGAGGGTGTCGCGCACATGCAACGCGAAGGAATCCTCGTCACTGGTCACGCAGGCGACGCCGCCTTGCGCCCAGGCGGTGTTCGAATCCGCGCCCTTACGCTTCGTAATCACAGCGACAGACCCGTGTTTCGCGGCCTTCAAGGCAAACGTCAGCCCTGCGATGCCGCTGCCGATGACAACGAAGTCGTATTGTTTCATGGCAGCCGGATGTTGTCGATCAGGCGCGTTTGTCCGAAAAAGACGGCCAGGGCAATGAGCGCATTTTGCTCGATTGTGTTTCGTGGCTGCAGGTCTTGAGCATCCACCGCGGCCACGTAATCGATCCGCGTCAGCGAAGCACTCTCGACGCGCCGGCGGACGGACTCGACCACGCGTTCTGTTGAACGCTCGCCGGCTTGCACCGCATCTCGACCCGCCAGCAAAGCAGCTCGCAACGCCGGCGCCTGCTTCCGTTCCGCCGCGTTGAGATATTGATTGCGCGAGCTGCAGGCCAGCCCGTCATCCTCGCGCACGGTCGGCACGCCGATAATGTCAATCGGAAAATCAAGATCCCGCACCATTCGGCGGATGATCGCGAGCTGCTGAAAATCTTTTTCGCCAAAGACGGCCGCGTCCGGATTCAGCACGTGAAAAAGCTTCGTCACGACCGTGCAGACTCCGCGGAAATGTCCGGGTCGCGATTGCCCGCAAAGCACCGTAGAGAGGGCCGTCTCATCGACGAAGACGGAACGGTTGGGCGCGTACATCTCGGCGCCTGTGGGGCGGAAAATCGTATCTACCCCGGCCTGCAAGCAGACTTCCTCGTCGGCGCCCTCTAGACGCGGATATTTCTCGAAATCCGAGCCAGGTTCGAATTGCAGCAGGTTAACAAAAATGCTAACGATCACTTCGCCATCGGGACCGGCAGCTTCGCGCGCACGACGCAGTAACTCGACGTGCCCGCGGTGTAACGCCCCCATCGTCGGCACGAGAACCCGTCGTCTTGCACCCGTCTCGATCTTCCGCTTCGCCTCCGCAATTGATTCGACAATCTTCATCAGGGAACAAGGGACGCGAGCCACACTGCCTGCCGCGCGAACGGAAAACGCGCGTGCTCAAAATTCTTCCATCCGGCGCGCTCCGCCAAATGCCGCATCTCGGAATATGAGAATGCGCGGCGCGCTGACAGGCGCCCATCGATTTGCGTCATCCGTTCGCGATAGACCAGCAGTGTCAAAAGATAAACTCCAACCGTGGCGAGAAAACCGCGACGCAGATCCGACACGAGCACGAAACGACGCGACAGTGCGCGGCATCGTCGCAGCAAACGGATCGCGGCGTCCTCTGAAAAGTGGTGCAGCGCGAGCGAGCAGAGCACGAGGTCGAAGTCGCCGGATTCTCCAAACGTAAGCACGTCTCCCTGTTCGAAACGAATCTCAGTGTAATCCGCGCTCAATCGGCGTGCGATTTCCACGGTCGAAGCCTGTTGATCGATCGCGATTACTTCCACGCGAGCGCCCACTGATCGCGCATGGTCAATGAGCAGGCGCGGAACGTCGCCCGATCCGGTTGCCATATCGAGCACCCGCAGGTTTTCCCCTGCGCGAATCCACTGCGACGCAAAATGGCGCACCAAAGAGTAGCTGCCGAAATAGCGATTCAGTTGGCGCAGATTTCGCAGGTCGACCTCTAATTCCGGCGTGATCGGCTGCGGGCGATCCATCAGCTCCGGTTCCGCCGGATCGAATTCCCGCGCGCGCATCCGGTAATCTCGTCAGGCTAAGAAAGCCCGCCATGAGGCGGGCAGGACAGCTGTTTCCACTTCGCTCGCGATCCGACCTTCAAACTCCGGCTGAAAGGCTGTGCTCGTGCCGTACACCATGATCAAATCTTCGGAGCCTTCGACACGAATCGCATGCGCCACACCCGCCGGGATGACCAGGCCAACATTGTTCGCGCTGCGGCGGTTATCACCGTCGGCAAAGAACCGCATCGTGCGAGTGGGCATTCCCGCGCGGACGTCGCGCAGAATTAGCTCCGCCACCCCCTGCACAAAGAACATGACATCCCACTGTTCGTGATCGTAGCGTCGGAGCAGGAAGTTATCTTGTTCGTCAACGAAGATGCGTTGGAACCAGGCGGCCGGTTCGGTTCCATTCGGAACGTCTGGGGGATGAACATGAAAGCCTTTGGCAGAATGCGCGAACATCCGGGCCGCCGCCCATTGCTTCGGCCAAAAACCGATTCGGGCGAGCAGGCCTTCATCACGTCTCGCAAATTCTCCGAACAAACCGCGATGTCGCTGCGGGTGGATTTGGCGAGCGAAAATCTCGACTCCCGGAATCCAGGCGTCGCGGAGCGCCTCGCTCTCTCGACCCGCGCCTGCCAACTGCCCGGCGTCGACTCCTCCTTCGGCCATCTTTCGGTCGAGCGATTTTTCCGCGTACTCGCGCTGGTATAACGTCGCCCGCGCCTCCTGCGTTAGTCCACGCCAGAGTTGATCGTGTGCGTCGTCGTTCATGGATGGCCGGGAATTCTACAAACACGCCCTGAAAGGCGAAGCGTCAAATTTGGCGTGCGGCTCATTTGCCTAACGAGAAGTCTGCCTCGCGAGACAGGTGCTGATTATAATAAGGATCGTTCTCCAACCAGTCACTCCACCGCTCCCTCGT
>DASYVG010000284.1:0-5740 GCA_035937255.1 Chthoniobacterales bacterium
GCGTGGGTGCGCTCATCCATGTCTACTCGTTAGGCTATATGCGGGACGACGCCGGCAAATCGCGCTACTTCGCTTCCCTTTCGCTCTTCATGTTCTCGATGATCGGCATCGTCCTCTCGAACAACTTCGTCATGATGTTCATCTTTTGGGAACTCGTCGGTGTGAGTTCGTATCTTCTGATCGGCCATTGGTTCGAGCGCGAGGCGGCCGCCGAGGCGGCCAAAAAAGCCTTCCTTACCAATCGCATCGGCGACTTCGGTTTCATGATTGGAATCCTGATGATCTGGAGCGCAACTGGCTCGGTGGTGTTCCGCGAGATCTCGACGCAAATGCCGCAAATCATCGCGCATCCCGGCTTCCTCACGGTTGCGGCGCTCCTCGTCTTCTGCGGCGCCGCCGGAAAATCAGCGCAATTTCCGCTCCACGTCTGGCTGCCGGATGCGATGGAAGGGCCTACTCCGATCTCTGCGTTGATCCACGCGGCTACGATGGTCGCGGCCGGCGTTTACATGCTCGTCCGGGTCGGTTTCCTTGTGCAGTCGTCGCCCTCAGCGCTGGCCGTGATCGCCTGGATCGGCACGATCACGGCCGTGATGGCGGCGCTGATCGCAACGCAGCAGTCCGACATCAAACGCATTCTCGCCTACTCCACGCTCTCGCAGCTCGGCTACATGGTGATGGCGGTCGGACTCGCTTCCGGCGAGGCGGCGATGTTCCACTTGTTCACGCACGCTTTTTTTAAAGCGCTCCTCTTCCTCGGCGCCGGCGCCATCATCATCATGCTTCATCACGAGCAGAATATTTGGAACATGGGCGGCCTCGCCGGGAAATTACGCGTGACCTTTCTCACCTTCCTTGTCGGCACGCTCGCGCTGATCGGTTGTCCTCCCTTCAGCGGTTTTTGGAGCAAAGACGCCATTCTTGCGCTCGCCTACGCCCGGAGCACACCGATTTTTGCGCTCGGCCTTTTCACCGCTTTTCTGACTGCGTTCTATATGACGCGACTGCTGGTGGTCGTGTTCCTCGGTAAGCCACGAACCGACGCTGCCCGCAGCGGACGGGAAGCGCCGATCGTCATGACGGTGCCGCTGTTGCTGCTTGCGATTCCGGCGTTCCTGGCCGGTTTCAGTTTTGTCGCCACGAGATTCCTCCCGCTGCCGCAGGAAAAAGAAGCCGTCGCGCTCGCGCCCGTTCTCGCCACGACGGCGATGATTGCCGGCGTTGTGCTCGGCGTCGTGCTCTACCGTAATCGCGAGCGCGAGCCGCTCGATATCGCACTCTTGCGGCGGCGCTTCTTCTTTGACGAATTTTACACGTGGTTGATCGGTGTGACCCAGGGCATGCTCGCGCGGCTCTCAGATTTTTTCGATCATTGGATCATCGATGCCGGTGCGGTGCGGGGATTAAGCAGCGCCACCTGGGGCATCGGCGCACTCTTGCGTCTCTTCCAAGTCGGTAATCTGCAGGCGTATTCCTTTCTCTTTGGTCTCGGAATCGTCGGGCTGATTTACTTCACGATCTTTCGCTAATGCTGCTTTTCATCGTTTTCGCTCCCATCACAGTCGCGCTGCTGATCCTGGCGGGCGCTCCGGCCCGGACTAGCGCGGTCACGGCCAGCGGTGCCGTTCTGCTCGCTACCCTGCTTGCCTTCGCCGGCTTCGATGGCGGACATGCTGGCTTTCAGCTCGTTACCTCGCGCCTGGTCAGCGCCGATTGGGGAATCCATCTCGCGTTCGGAATTGATGGCTTGAGTCTCATCATGCTGTTGCTCACCAGCCTTGTTACGTTCGCCGCTGTTTGGTTCACGCCTTCCATCCCGGAACACGAAAATGCGTTTTACGCCTGCTTGCTTCTCATTGCCGGCGGCGCGCTCGGCGCGTTCGCGTCCATCGATCTGTTTTTCTTCTACGCCTTTCACGAGCTCGCCTTGATTCCGACCTTCCTCCTCATCGGAATCTGGGGGAGCGGTAATCGCCAGACCGCAGCTTGGAAGATT
The DNA here is from genome assembly GCA_035937255.1 of Chthoniobacterales bacterium. GTDB lineage: Bacteria > Verrucomicrobiota > Verrucomicrobiia > Chthoniobacterales > UBA10450 > JACCXL01. The sequence goes on from DASYVG010000284.1 coordinate 1,997, forward strand.
ACGATCTACCTCGCGACGGGTAGCTTCATTTTACTCATCGGATTGCTTTTACTCTATCGGTCGCTGCCGGAGGCGGCGCGGAGCTTCGATTTTCGCCTTCTGCAAAAAACGGCGGGCCAAATTCCGGCCGACATGCAGCACCGCATTTATCTGCTCCTCCTGATCGGTTTTGGAATTTTGATTTCATTGTTCCCGTTTCACACCTGGGCGCCCCAGGCGTATGCGTCAGCGCCAGCTCCGGCGGCGATGCTCCACGCCGGCGTGCTAAAAAAATTCGGACTGTATGGCTTACTGCGGATCGCGATTCCTCTTCTCCCGGAAGGCGCGCGTTACTGGACGGGACTACTGCTGGTGCTCCTGCTCGGCAACATCATCTACGTCGGCCTGGTCACGATCGCGCAAAAGCGGCTCGATTGGATGCTCGGCTACTCAAGCGTGATGCACATGGGCTACATCTTTCTCGGAATCGCCGCCGGAAATATCGTCGGCGCGAATGGCGCTGCGCTTCTGATGCTGGCGCACGGACTATCGATTGCATTGCTCTTCGCCGTGGCCGGAGAGATCCGCGGGCGCGCCGGCACCCTGCTTTTCTCCGACCTGGGCGGATTGGCCAAAGCGATGCCCTTCGCTGGTCTCGTCTTCGGTCTCGCCACGTTTGCGGCGATTGGTCTTCCCGGCTTCGCCAATTTCAGCGCGGAAGTGATGATTTTTTTCGGAGCGTTTCACGTCGGCGCGGACCTGCAACATTTCCACGCGTTCCAAGTTACGACCGTTCTGGCGTTATGGGGCGTCGTGATCAGCGCCGTCTATATGCTACGCGCCTACCGCACAATGTTTATGGGTAGCGCGAGTGAAGCATCGGCCAGCGCGACCGACATCGGCACTAATCTACGCTTGCCTATTTTTCTTCTCGTCGGCGCGATGCTGTGGGTGGGCTTCTTTCCGCAAAGCCTTGTCGGACGAATGCAGGGATCGTGGCGGACTTCTTTTCCCGCGAAGTAACTCGATGCACGCGCCTGTTCTCGAAATCTCCGCGCTCGTGCTCGGCATCTTCTTGCTTCTGTGCGAAGCGTTCGCCGGCGCGCTCGACAAACGGCGCCTCGCCTACGGCGGAATCGTCGGGCTTGGCTTGATCCTCCTGGCCAGCTTTTTCGTGACGGCGGGCCCTTTGCAGCCGGGCGCGGTCGGATTCTGGAGCTTCTACGCGGCCGATCCGCTCGCACTCTTTTTTAAGCGCTTCGCGCTCGCGACCACGATGCTGGTGCTGATCATGATGCTCGAATCCGCGCCGCGGATTCGGCAATCGCTGCACGGCGCCACCGAGCAATCGGGTCTCGGCGAATTCTTCGCGCTTCCCATCTTCACCTGCGCGGGCCTGATGTGGATGGCCTCGGCCATCGACTTCGTGATGATCTTCGTCTCGCTCGAGCTCGTGACGATATCCTTCTACGTGCTCGTCGCCTACACCCGGCGTAATCCTGTTACATTGGAAGCCGGCGTGAAATATTTGATCCTTAGCGCCCTCTCGACAGGCTTCCTCGTTTACGGGATTACGTGGGTCTTTGGCGTGACTGGCGAAACGAGTCTGGCACGCGTCGCGTCCGCTTTCAGCCAGCCCAACATTGAACGCGCTCCGGCGCTTTTCGGAGCTGTTCTTATCCTGGTGGGCTTGGGATTCAAAATCGCGGCGGTGCCTTTTCAAATTTGGGTGGCAGACGTGTATCAAGGCGCTCCGACGGCTGTCACTGCCTACCTCTCGGTGGGATCCAAAGCCGCCGGTTTTGTCGTGCTCCTCCGGGTGCTCAGTGCCTTTTTCATTCTCCCACAAGTGCAGCGCCTGCTCGTCGCGGTGGCGATCGCAACGCTGATTTACGGAAACCTTGCCGCCTTGCCGCAAACGAACCTTAAGCGGCTTCTGGGGTATTCCAGCATTGCGCACGCCGGCTATCTGCTCGTCGGCGTAGTTTCATTCTCCGGCGCTGCGGTCAGTTTTTACCTCGTGTCTTATCTCCTCATGACGCTGCTCAGTTTTACTGTCCTCATCGTCGTCGCCAACAGCGCAGGGGGCGAGGAGATCTCGGATTTCGACGGACTGTCGAAGCGTTCTCCGTTTCTCGCTCTGGCCATGATGATATCGATGCTCTCGCTCGCAGGTGTTCCGTTCACCGCCGGATTCTTCGGCAAGTTCATGGTTTTTGATGCCGCGATTCAACAGCATCAGACCGCGCTCGTGGTCGTCGGCGTGGTGACGGTCGCGTGCGGATTCTATTACTACCTCAAAGTAATCCGCGCGATGTATTGGGAATCTCCCGCGCGCGCGGCACCGATCCCCTTCAGTCGGTTATCCCGCTTTGCGATGACGGGTCTGGTGATCGCGATCATTGCGCTGGGCGTTTATCCGCAGCCGATTTTGCGCGCGCTCTCCGACGCTTCCCACCCGGTCACTGCGCAACGCTAGTGTCCGGTATCCTTTACTCATATAGGAGCTGTCACGCGACAGCGCGCATCTGCTCGGGGCTGCTTTCCATTCAAGTGATACAGGGCACTAGTCGCTTAACTCGACATTCCAATACGCGAGATCGACAAAGTGGCGCCAGCTTTCGTGATGCTGAGAGGAGAACGTCACGTGCACAAATGGCCGCCACTTCGGCCGCTTCGGTTTTCGGATTAGTGCCATGTGAGCCTCGTGCGGCAGGCGATTCCCCTTTCTCGTATTACAAGGAATGCACGAGCAGACCACATTCTCCCAAGTGGTCAATCCGCCCTTATCGCGCGGGAGAACATGATCCAGATTCAGTTCGCTCCGGTCAAAAACGACGCCGCAATACTGGCAGGTGTTTTTGTCACGCTCGAAAACGTTGTGCCGGGTAAACTTTACCTCTTTTTTCGGGAGACGATCGAACAGCAGCAGCACGATCACACGCGGCACCCGAATCTTCCAAGAAATGGTCGTGACCATCTCATGATCGGGTCCCGTGACCGAAACTTCGCGCCAGCTTTGAAAGTCATGCGTCAGGAAATTATTCTCTAAATCGGAGGAAACCACCTGCGCGTGCCCCTGGTAGAGAAGTGTAAAGGCGCGCCGAGCCGAGCAGACATTTACGGCCTGCCAAAGGCGGTTTAGCACCAGGACCTGACTGTTCAGTAGCGTGTGCAGAACTCTTCGATTACCATCCCGTTTTTTTGTTGTCAACGGGGCGACACAGGCGCGACCCCGGCGGCGCGACCGATCGAACCACCTGGGATGCGCCTTTGCTCTTCGCGCGTGCCGCCGACCGAGTCCCCCAGCGCCTGCTCCTCTGATGTGAGAAATTTTTTGAAGCGCGTCTTATCGATTGCCTTCATGAAAGCTTCGTGAGGTGACACCAGATCCTTTTGCAGCAGTGCCCAGATCGCGTCGTCCATGAATTGCATCCCCTGCCCTTTCCCGGCTACGATCACGTCCTGCAGTTTCTGCGTCGCTCCCTCGCGGATGATAGCGGAGACTGCATTGTTGGAGACGAGAATTTCGTTCACGGCGATGCGGCCACTGCCATCAGCTTTTTTTAGGAGGAGCTGAGCGAGCACGCCGCGCAACGAGTTGGCGAGCATTGTTCGAACTTGCGCTTGTTTGTTGGCGGGGAAGACGTCCACCATGCGATCAATCGTTTTGCGCGCATTATTCGTGTGCAAAGTCCCGAAAACCAGCAGGCCCGTTTCGGCGGCCGTCAAGGCGAGGGCAATTGTCTCCAAGTCTCGCATTTC
>DASYVG010000285.1:0-3036 GCA_035937255.1 Chthoniobacterales bacterium
CGGAGTTTGCTCTGGCGAGCGGGGCCCGTGTGCTGGCCTTGGAAAAGGACGCTCGCCTTGCCGATTTCCTGCGTGAAAATTTGCGAAACGAGCGGATCGAGGTGCGGCACGGCGATGCGCTTGGTTTTGATGCCCGCGAGCTCTTCGTGCACGGCCCGGTGAAACTTTTAGGGAATCTACCGTATTATGTAGCGAGCCAACTTCTCCTGAGGTTCATCGCTCAGCCTAGCGCTATCTCACTGGGCGTGTTAATGTTACAAAATGAAATGGCACGTCGCCTTTCCGCAGAGCCACGTTCGTCGGAGTACGGAGCCCTCACTCTGCTCGTGCAGTCGAGTTACAAGGTGGAGTTTCTGCGCAGCGTTCCAAAGACTGTCTTTCTGCCCGAACCAGAGGTCGATTCCGCGCTCATCAAAATATCGCCCCGCGCGCCGGGCGAACTGCCCGATCACAACGCGGAGACGTTTCGGCGGCTCGTTCGGACGGGGTTTTCGCAGCGACGCAAGCAACTCCGGAAACTCCTTCGATCTGAAGTTCCAGCCTGGGCCGCCGCGGCTGACGCCGGCGGCTTCGATCTTCGGGCCCGTGCGGAGGAATTGACCTTGGCTCAATGGATCGGTCTGGCGCGGATAGTGCGTTCCCCGGCACCAGAAAACCGTGCTCCTGGGGATCCGGAGCTCTTCCCCGTAGTGGATCAAGACGACCAATTCGTTAGGCTCGCGCACCGGGCCGAAGTGCATGGGGATAACTTGCGGCATCGGGCTGTCCACACCTTCCTTTTCAACGCCGCCGGCGAGCTTTTCCTGCAGAAGCGTTCCTGGCGAAAAGACCGCCATCCGGGGACCTGGGACTCAAGCGCAGCCGGCCATCTTGAGGGTGAGGAGGAGTATGATATTGCCGCTGCTCGCGAACTTAAGGAAGAACTTGGCGTCGCTGCGAAGCTGCGCCGGGTGCGCAAGCTCGGTCCGTCAGATCAAACGGGCCAGGAGTTCATCTGGTTTTACCGCGGGGAAGCGGAAGGACCATTTCAGCTCGACCCGGCGGAGATTGAAACCGGCGGATTCTTTCCGACAGACCTGATCGAGCGATGGAGGGAGGCGCGGCCCGGCGATTTCGCTCCAGGATTTATCGAATGCTGGAAAGCGTTTCGCGAAACGGAATGCGCAGGGACAGCTGCAGCGCAAAGGTAACGCTATTTCCGACGGCTGGAATTGCGCTTCTTGGCAGACGTCGATCTGCCAGGCGGTTTCGAACCGGCACGCGCCTGATTCTTCGTCGTGGCTGGCCTCAAACCTCGCGGCGCGCGTTTCGGTAGATCGTTGACAGCGGACCGCTTGAATTTTCGCGCCGCTTTGCGGGCTGCTTCTTTTCCTCCATGGACGGCATCGCTGAACATCCGGCTAACGGTTTGGCTGCCGCGCAGGAAATGAACCTGAAAACCGTGCGTCTGCTTACTCGCACGTGGTTTGGTATCGATACGCCGGATGTTGGATTCCGAGTCGGGATTAGCTCGTTTTTTCATTCTGCTTCAATTGACGGAAGCTAGGACAAGCCAGCGCGAGACGCAAACGATGTAGTGGGTTGATGGGAATTTCATGGGAGCGCTGTGATCTGGGCTGGCGGTGGAAGGTTCCAAGCCTCCCATTTCCTGGCATACTCCGCGACCGGCAGTAACGCATAGCAAGGTTTCTGCGGCGCCCGCAACCGCGTGATCAGGCGGACGAGATCGCGCTCGGCCATCGTCGTGCACCCGGCTGTCGGCCGATCGACGCCGCGCCGGATGTGAAAGAAGATCGCGCTGCCTTCTCCCGCTACCGGCGGATCGGAGTTATGCCGAATCTCCACCAGCCAGCGGTAAGCGAAATCGTTGTGCCGCATCTTCTGCTTCTCAAACCAAGCCGGCGGATGAGCGGGGTCATCGATCGTCACGAAGCGGTTGTATTGCGGGAGGCGCGAGTCGTCCACCCATGCGTCTGCCCCGGTCACTTGATGGAACGGAAAATCGGCCCCCTCTGGGAGCTGCGCGTCATATGTGTAGATGCGGCCGATGCGAAAAATGCCGGCCGGGGCGCGACCATCGCGCTCTTTTTTACGCAGCCCTGATTCATCTTGGCCCGCGAGCCCAGAACCCCACGCAAGTCCGATTTTACCAAACAAGACGGGCCACGCGGGACCTGCAGCGACCCAGTGGCCGCCGCGGCGATCGAACATCTGCAGCCGCCCATCCATCGAATTCCAGTCGGGAGCGACTCCGACAATCAGTTGCGTGCAATCTTCCGGGATCCCGGCGGCATAACCGCTGCTGGCGAGGAGTAGCAAGGCCATGGTTTTTGCGCCTCGAAAAACAAACATTCTCAAACTTAGACGCGCAATTTAATCCTTCTGTCCAACGTGATTTCCCCAGGCGTGAAAAAATTTGTTCCTGCGCTGCTCATCACACTCGCCGTCTGCATCACGTATGCTCCGGCCGTTCGGGACGGTTTTGTCTGGGACGATACCGCACTCATCCTGCGCGACCCATTGATCCGCAGTTGGCGGCTAATCCCTGAGGGATTTCAACATTTTCTGTTCACAGACGCCACCGCCTCCGACTTTTACCGACCTATCCAGCGGCTTACCTATACACTTGAGTATTGGGCTTTCGGTGCGCACGCGGCGCCGTATCACGTCACGAGCGTGTTGTGCCAGATAGCGGCAGCGCTCGCCCTGCTGGCAGCTGCGCGAGAATTGCTTCGCTCACTCGGTTTGCCGGAAGATTCGATGCGATGGGCCGCCTTTGCCGCTACGCTGGTTTGGGCAATTCATCCCATCCAGTCGGCTGCGGTCGTCTACGTGTCGGGCCGAGCCGATTCTCTCGCGGCGGTTTTCGGATTTAGCGGGTTGTGTTGTGCGTTGCGGGCATTTCGTGGAGGAGCCCGGGCGAAATGGACGCTCGGTTGCGTCGCGGTCGTGCTCTTTCTCTGCAGCGCGCTCAGCAAGGAAGCAGGCCTGCTTTTCCCTTTGTTCTGGTGTGCGGTGGCTCTGCTGCGACGAGTT
>DASYVG010000286.1:0-3560 GCA_035937255.1 Chthoniobacterales bacterium
CTGCCGGCCGATCATCCCGCGATCGGCTCCATGGTCATGAACATGGCGGCGAATATGCTGGGTCTCGGAAACGCCGCGACGCCGCTCGGCTTGCGCGCCATGCGCGATCTGGAAACGCTCAACCCCCGGCCCGGCGTGGCGACGAACTCCATGTGCACATTTCTGGCACTGAATACGAGTTCGGTGCAGCTCATCCCGACAACGGCGATCGCGCTTTTGGCTGCGGCAGGTTCGAGGCGCCCTACCGCCATCGTGGGGACCGCGCTTCTCGCCACGCTCTGCGCCGCCACCGTAGCGATAATCTCCGTGAAACTGCTCGAAAAACTGCCTTTCTTTCGCATCCGCGAAGCAACTGCGCGCGACGAGCCGAGCGCGGTATCGACGCGGGCTGACGAAAGGCCGGCGATCAACGAAAGGGCTCCGCTCATTTCGCCGCCACGGAAGGTTCCGCTGTGGGGCAAAGCGATGCTGACTCTGCTCGTACTCTATTTCGCGACGCTCTTTGCGCGAATGGTCTACCCGCCGCTCTTCAACCTGCAAATGGATGCGGCGACCATTTCGCAATCCGGATTCGTTCGCTTCGTGAACGCTCTCTCGCTGCTCGCCATCCCGTTTTTGCTCAGCTTCTTCCCGGTCTATGCGTTCACCCGCGGGCTGAAAGTTTACGAAGAGTTCGTGGAAGGAGCGAAGGAAGGCTTCGGCGTGATCCTCAAGATTATCCCGTTTCTGGTCACCATGCTGGTGGCGATCAACATGTTCAAAGGCGCGGGCGGTATCGACTTGCTGACGCACGCCCTCACGCCGGTGCTCGCGCCGCTGCATTTCCCGCCGGATCTCCTGCCGCTCGCTTTGATGCGCCCGCTCAGCGGCAGCGGCACACTCGCCCTTCTCGCCGACGTGGTGCATCGGCTCGGGCCTGACAATATTGTCAGCCTGATGGCGGCGACAGTTTACGGAAGCACGGAAACGACTTTCTACGTCGCTGCGATTTATTTCGGGGCCGTCGGGGTCAAGCAAACCCGGCATGCGATCCCGGCCGGTCTGCTGGCCGACCTTGCCGGCGTGATTGCTTCGATCGCGATTTGTCGCGCCGTCCTCTAGCGCAAGAGCGACAAATTTTTACCTCGCCAGCCGCTCGACTCGTCTCCTATCGTCCCGCTTTCGCCAAATGATACAACGGGACTACCTCATCATCGGAAGCGGCATCGGCGGAGGCAGCGTCTGTGAAAGCATCCGCAAGTACGACAAACGAGGAACCGTCACGTTGGTCGGGGCCGAGAGCTTTCATCCCTATAAGCGCTGGATGCTCTCCAAAAGCTTCCTGCGCGAAAAAACCGCGCCGCTGAAGAAGTTAGTTCATTTGGAGCCAGGTTGGTACGACTCCCACAAGATCGAAACGCGCTTCGGCGCGATGGTCACGCAGTTGAACATCGATCGTCGGCTCGCCGTCCTCGGAAATGGAGAAACGATCGAGTTCAACAAGGCCTGTCTCGCGATGGGCAGCCGGCCAGTGCGTCCTCCCGTGGCGGGAGTGGGCCTGGGAAACGTGATCTATTTGCGCACCATTCGCGATGCGCTCGCCCTGCGTGAGATGGCGTCGCTGGAAAAGATGATCGTCATCGTGGGCGGCGGTCTGCTCGCCTGCGAGACGGCTGCGAGCCTGCGCCAGCTGAAGTTCAAGGTCAGCATCATGCATCGCAATCCGTATTTGTTGAACCGCTATCTCGATCCCGACACGGGCGCGTGGATCAGTTCTTATTTCGCCAAACACGGCATCACGCTTCTGCTGGGCGAGAGCCTGAACGGGTTCGAAGGCAAAACCGTTTTACGAAACATCCAGACGAAGAGCGGAAATCGGGTCGCGGCGGGCGTCGCGGTCGTGGCATGCGGCGCGGAACCCAACCTGGAGCTGGTGCGGAATACTCCCCTTTCGGGCCCGCATGGGTCACCCGTCACGGAGTTTCTGGAGACAGAAGAAAAAGGAATCTACGCCATCGGCGACCTGGCGTTTTACCCCGATCGCCTTATGGGCGGTGTGCGCCGGCAGACGCATTGGGAGAACGCGCGCGAGCAGGGCCTGATCGCGGGCGCAAACATCACGGGCAAGAAACGACAGCGCTACGAACAAATCCCTTATTTCTGGAGCGAAATGTTCGATCTGCGGCTCGACTTCGTGGGCGACTTTTCGTTGCAACCTACGCGCGTCGAGTTGAGCGGAAGTTACGCGAAGAAAAAGTTTACGGCCCGCTATTACCAGGGCGAACGGCTGCGCGCGCTCCTCTTATGCCACGCGAGCCCACGGGAAGTGGAATCCGCCAAATCCGGTCTCCGAACAGCGCTCGGCAAATAGCGCAGACCGCTTCGATCGTTAGGCTTCGTGCGCCCGGCGCTCCGCGCGTGGTTCGATCGCTAGCTCGTGGGAAGTTTGCCTCCCTCTCGAATTGCGATTGACGAGCGGAATCCGAAGAGGCATGAAGCGTGCTGCTTCCCGAAGCTCCCGGTCTATGCTCACCATTGGTTCGTTCTCTCGCACTCTTTTCCATTCTCGCCTGTGTTTATTGGGCTTGTCTAAACGATAGCGATCCGACCTGAACGCGACGTCCGTATGCTCGATCATGAAGATCTAAAGTGGATCGCCACTACTTCGACCGAGCTGAATTCGATGCTGCAGCAAATCTCGCGGTATGCGGATTTGGCGCGCCAGCATAGGGGCGAGTACAGTTACATCGACCTTCTCGCCGAGCGCGTGGAACTCGCGTCGAAGGCAGCGCAGGCGATCTTCGATCGTGTGACTTCGAAAATCCTCGAACACAGCGCCGGGATGGCTGCACCCAATAAACCTCTGCTTAAACCCGAGCCCGTGGCCCCGTCTACGGTCCCACCGGCGTTCACAGTGATGTCGCCGCCACTGGCGCCACGCTCCCCCAAGCAGAAGGAATCAACGTCGAAGAAAGCCGCGCAAAAAGTGCGTCCGGCCGCCAAGTCGTCCGGCACAACTCCGGCTAGCTCTTCGTTGGGCGCGATTCCCGACGAAATTAAGGTGCTGAACCCGAAGGGCACCCGCGAATTGATTCTGCTCGTCGACGACGAAGTTGAAATCGTCGAACTCGCTTCCGAGATGCTGACGGACGAAGGCTACAAGGTAATCATCGCTCGTGATGGTTTTGAAGCGCTTCGAATTTATCAGCAGATTAGCCGGCGGATCGGCCTCATCATCCTCGACTTCTTCCTGCCGGTCATGGACGGGGATGCCGTCTTCGACGAGTTTCGCGCGCTCAATCCTAATGCGAACGTCGTGCTGAGCAGCGGGTTCGCGGAACAGGGCAAGTTGAGCAGCATGCTCGCCCAGGGCCTGCGCGGCTTCATTCCGAAGCCCTACACGCGCGAGAAGCTGCTCGAGCAAGTGCGCGCCACCCTCGAGGCGCCGCGAAATTCCCTCCGCCCCAGGCTCCATCGAAAAGATCACTAAATCATAGGACCCGGCCAGGCACCGGGAAAATCAGCCAAGCGAGGGCGACCAGCGTTGAATCCAACGCTGGTGGCACTGATTTAGCTTCTCC
>DASYVG010000287.1:0-3577 GCA_035937255.1 Chthoniobacterales bacterium
GCACGCGGCGCTCGTGAAGGCCGCTGAAGCGCCGGACACCAAAGAGCGCTTGGCCGCGCAGGGCGCGGAAGTGGCGACGACCACGCCGGAACAGTTTGCCGCGTTCCTGCGCGCTGAGACTACCAAATGGAGCAAGGTGATACGCGAAGCCGGCATCCGCGCCGAGTGAGCGCGACGCTCGCCGCATTGTTGAGAATTAGGTAACTGCGCGACACAACTTTCCACGATCCCGTCATTCTCGCGAAGGAGGCTGTGTCAAAACTCAAATTGGAACCCGCTCTGAAAAAATCGGCTCGCCAGAACGCGCTGTATTCGATTATTTCTGATTGGGTAATGGTCGGAAGACCCCTGAAATCGAAGAATGAAAAAACCTGGGTCCCCGCCTTCGCGGGGACGACGAACTTTTTTTCACTGAGTTACGCAATACTCAATACGCGCGAGGAAATTCTAAGATGCGGCGGTATTGATTGAGCAAACTCGTTCTGACGGCACCGTTCTTATCGGAGCTAACTGCGTGACAAAAGTTCGTCGTCCGCCCGGAGGGCGTCATCTAAATTCGGCAGTTTTGAAGAAGTCAGAATCGGGTAAGCGAATGCAATGGGGAAGGATTTCTTGGTCCTTATGCCATTCAATCACGATCTGCCATTCCCCGTCCTGCTTTTTCAACCACCAATTTCCATAACATGATTTGCCAAGTTCGGGGAACTGGATCGATGCCCCGCGCAGGCAACCTTCGCGGTCCGCTGTTCTGCGGCCACAGCTAAGCTGAATCACGCCATCGGTGCCGGAATAGCGGGCGATAAAATCGTAGTGCTTGAGATGCAGTTGTTTGCCGTCGAAACTCTTCACAGTTGGAGAGCAGCCGGGCAGCAAAGCGACCGCAGCAATCCACAGTAGAACCAAGCCAACCTTCATTTCACCTCAGAAGTTTTTGCGTAGAGAACGTAACGACCGCACATTGGTTTCGCGGCGTCGCATCCACTACGTGGGAGTGCGCGAACTTGCGAACGCGGGAACCTTGTCGTGTTGCTCAGGCACCAGAGCTGCCTGCAGAAGTTCGAATGCCATCGTTGGATTATCGACATATTTGAATAGCTGCAAGTCCTCGGGACTAATCATCCCATGACGCACCAGCGCATCGAAATTTATAATTTCTTTCCAATAGCTTGTGCCGTACAGCAAAACGGGGATCCGGCGCTCGAGCTTGCGTGTCTGGGTAAGCGTTAAGATCTCCATTAATTCGTCCATCGTGCCAAAGCCTCCTGGAAACACCACGAGCGCGCGCGCCAAGTGTGCGAACCACAGCTTGCGCATAAAAAAGTAGTGAAATTGAAAGCATAACTCCGGCGTAACGAAATCGTTGGGCTTTTGCTCGTGCGGCAATCCGATATTCAGGCCGATCGTTCTTCCGCCGGCGTCGACTGCACCCCGATTGGCCGCCTCCATAATGCCGCCCCCTCCTCCGGAGCAAACGATGTAATGGTGGTGATGCGTCGGGAGCGACTGAGACCAGACGGTGATCAGTCGCGCAAGCTCTCGCGCCTCTGAGTAATAACGGCCAAATGGACCTTCCGGAGAGACTCGCGCGGAGCCAAAGAAAACAATAGTGTCTTGCACATTCTCGCGTCGAAAATTTCGCAGGGGTTCGAGATATTCCGCGATGATTCGCAGCGTGCGCGCGTCCTCGCTGTCGAGAAATTCCTCGTTCTTGTACGCGAGGGGACAATGGTCCACGTGAGATGTTTTCATGGACCCTCAATGCGCGCGAAGTCGATGAACCCAAGCTCTACATCGGTGTGCACGAGCCTGGCACGGAGGCGATCGCCAATATTCAGGCGCGCGGAAGCGTTCACGAGCTTGCCCTCGACGACGGGATGATCGATCTGGACCCAAGTCCCTTTTTCAGAGGCGCCGGTTACGATGGCATCGAACACTTCGCCGACGCGCGATTCCAGTAGTAGCGCTGCCGCAGACTTCCGCACATGGCGCTCGACCTTGGTGGCGTTGGTCTCCTGCTCCGTGCAATGCCGCCCAAACTGCGCGAGTTGATCGTTACTGTAAGGCACTGCCCGCCCCGCGTCCGCAGCCTTGAGCAGGCGCTGAGCGATCAGGTCAGGAAATCGCCGGTTGGGCGCCGTCGAGTGGGTGTAATCATTCGTAGCCAGCGCAAAATGCCCGTCCTGCGTTTTGCCCGGAACCTCCAGCACATACTCGCCGCGACCGAGAAGCTTTACCACCGCAAGAGAGAGATCGGCAAACCTCGCCGGTTCCGTCTTTCGCCGCTCTGCAAGGAATTCCTCCAGCGCATTCGCGCTGGGCTCGGCGGGCAGGTGTCCGCCCAGATCCGCGGCGAGAGCGGCAATTTTGTCCCACCGCTCGGGCGAGCGTAGTTGACGTCGCAGGGAGGGAAAACCTTTCTGCGCAAGATACTTTGCAACTACCCCGTTGGCCGCAATCATGAAATTCTCGATGAGCTGCTTCGCGCGATTGGTGCGCTCAAGTTGAATGTCTGTTAACGCATTTCCCTCGAAAACCGGGCGTGCTTCTGTCGTTTCGAGGCTCAATGCGCCATGCATGTGCCGAAACTTTTTCATCGACTGCGAAACCCGATCCTGGACGCGGAGCTGTTCGTCGAGGCCAGCCACAACCGCGATCCGCGCCGGCGCTGGGGCTTGACCATCAAGCCAGGCAGCGACCGCGTTGTAAGCGAGCTTCGCATGATTGCGGACGACCGCTCGATACACGGCAGATTCCGATACGGTGCCATCGGCCGCTACTGCCATCTCGACGACAAGCGCTAATCGCTCTTCATCCTCGCGCAGGGACGTGAGGTCGGTCGACAACTTCTCGGGGAGCATGGGAAAGACTGCCGCGGCAGTGTAGACCGAGGTGGTATTGATCTGCGCGTGAGCATCGGTCGCGGAATCCTGTTTTACGATCGCATCAACGTCGGCTATGGCAATGAGAATTTTGACAGCGCCGCCTGCCATCGGCTGCGCAACTGAAAGTTGATCAAGATCGAGAGAAGTGTCGTTATCGATCGAGGCCCACGGCAAGGTTCGCAGATCGCGAATGGAAGTGTTTGGTTCAGTCGATACCTCGACCGCAGCAGTTGTTTCCTTCAAGACTGCCGGGGAGAATTCGGGCGAGAATCCGCGCTGACGCATTGCGCGACGAGCGATATTAGTGAGCCTGACCTTGGTTTCGCCAGGTCCGTGCGCGAGTCCACTGGAGACCTTTTTTTGGTCCATCTCTAAATCATTTCCATCTTCATATCGAGTGTGTATTGTAGGTCACGCGCGGATTTGGCGAGATAGCGAATGAGATCAGTGTAACCTTTGCGCGGCGTAAAGTTATCTTTTTGCAAAAAATTGCACCGCATTCTTAGATACGAAAAACCCCATATGGGAATATACTGGAATGCATCAATGCAAGGAGACCGCGATGGAGGCGCTAAAGGACGCAACGCATTTATATGAAGTCGAGCGGCGCGCGCGTCACGCCGAGCGGCCCGGGTTCCGAATCAACGAGCTGCAGATTTCGCCGAGCCAGAAAGTGCCCTGGCATTATCACAGCA
>DASYVG010000288.1:0-2930 GCA_035937255.1 Chthoniobacterales bacterium
CGGGGAGGAAGCGGTCGCTCGTGATCTATCGAGCTCACTGGGAGATCAGGTTTACGCGGCCTATCTGGCTACCGCTGACGCGACTGCTTCTCTGCCGCCGCATCCGCGCCTGCGGCGTTCCAGCGCCATCTCACGTTTCGCGGCCGTCGCTGGCTTGGCCGCGCTGCGGGACGCCGGAATCGAAATGAATGAAGTAGTCGCCCGCCGCACAGCGCTCATCTTCGCAATCTCAAACGGCGGGGTAGTTTACACAAAACGCTTCTATCACGAGATCGTGGCAATCGGCGCGCAGGCCGCGAGTCCACTTCTCTTTCCCGAAACCGTTTTCAACGCACCAGCCAGTCATCTGGCGGCGATTCTTGGGATCACGGGCACAAGCTATACGCTGGTGGGGGATGGCGCCGTCGGCCTGCTGGCAATCAAAATGGCCGAGGATCTCATGCACGATGAATCGCTCGATCAGTGTCTTGTCGTTGGTGCCGAAGAGGCTGATTGGCTTCTCTGTGACGCATATCGCAGGTGGCGGCTGCTGCGCCAGAGGCCGCCCATCGAACTTTTCGCGGACGCACCACGCGGCACGGTTCTCAGCGAAGGCGCGGGAGCCATCGTCGTCGGCCGACGTGGCGACGTGCAGCTGGAGGCGGTTCACCCCGGGCTCAATTTTCCTGCGCAACACGATGCGGCGGCGGGTGTCGCGGAGGTGATGGGCTGGTTCTCACGCTACGACGTTGACTTTATCAGCGTTTCCGCGAACGGCACCTTCATCGACGCAGCCGAGCGCATGGCGATCGAGCGGTATTACCCGCGCGCGGCGATTTACGCCGTGAAGGGAGCGCTCGGTGACAGCGTCGGCGCCGGCAGTCTCTGGCAGGTGATCTGCGCCGCGCTCGGACTGCACAGAAATCAGATTCCCGGGAACCTGCACGTGCCGGGACGCAGTGGCGCGCAACTTGCAGCAATCCCTGATCAGAGGCCCCCGTTCCGAAGGTCCCTGGTGTGCGCTTGTGGCATGAACCAGCAGATCGCAGGGTTGGTATTATCGCTCGCGAAATGAGAGCTTATCTTCCTCCGGCGAACCGGCTTTTGCCTTTGCAACACTGGTCGTGCTTGGTACCTTCGGCATCCGCGATGCGTACGCTGATCCTGCTGCTTCTCTGCGCCGCCATCGCTCGGGGAAACGCGCGCGCGGAGGATTCGAAACTCGCGAATCTGCCGGTCGAAATTACGGCATCGGGCGACACGAATTACGAGAACGGCATCGCTACCGCGCATGATAACGTCGCGATCCACGTCGGCGATACGGACATCTACGGGGACTCAGCGCGTTACGATACGAAGACCCACGACGTCTATGTTGAGGGCAACGTTCGTATTTATCGTCAGATCAGCCTCTTTGTGGGAGAGAAGGCGGTCTACAATCTCGATACGAAACAGATCCGCGCCGTTAACATGCGCACAGAGCGCGAGCCTTATTTCGTCAGCGGGACGGATGTGACAAGCGACGCCGAAGGCGAGTACATCATCCACCAAGGCAGCTTCACAACACACGACTCGGCCAATCCAGATTTTCACCTGCGCGCGCGCAAGGTCCGTATTTACGAGAAGGATCGCGTCGTGTTCTCGAACGTTACGTTGTATATTGGGAAGATTCCGATTTTCTGGTGGCCCTATCTTTATCAATCGCTGGATGATTCGTTCAGTTTCCTCATCTCGCCGGCCTTTCTTAGTTCGTGGGGGCCTTCGCTGCTTGGGCAGGTAACTTTTCCCATTACGGATCAGATCAAAGGACGGGTTCGCCTCGACTACCGAACCCGTCGCGGAGTCGCCCTCGGCTTCGATTCTGAGATGGAATACGGCAAGGACAACAGCAGTTACGCGAAGCTGCGCACCTATTACCTTCAAGATCAAAATCCGCAGCTCAATCAGACTTCGGTCTTCCGCGGGAACGTGCCCACGGCCCGGTATCGAATCTCGCTGGAAGATCGCACCCAGTTTACCGACGACATCGTCGGCATCGTGAACCTCACGAAACTGAGCGACCCGTTCCTTCTCGAGGATTTTTATCAGGGGGAATTTCGACTCGATCCGCAACCGGATAACGTCGTCGCGGTTACCAAATCCGATCCTATCTACACACTGACAGGCATCGCCCGCTTCGAGTTAAACAGCTTCTTCGAACAAACCGAGCGCCTGCCGGAAGTCGTGCTCGACATCAAACGGCACGCGATTTTCGGAACCCCGATTTTTTACGAAGGGGAGACCGGCATCGCCAACCTACGTCGCACCTTCGCGCGCGGCTCCGGCTTCGAAGATTACGGCGTCGTGCGCTTCGACACATTCCATCAACTCCTCTATCCGAACACCTACTTCGGCTGGCTTTCGATCGTGCCGCGGGTTGGATTTCGCGCTACCTACTACGATCGCACCCGCGACATCGGTGATACAGTTTTCAAACCGAGCGACAATCCACTCATTCCAGATTTTTTCCTGCCGGAGCCTACGCTCGCGGAACCGTTGCAGACGGCGGCCGGAAGGTTCCGAACGGTTTTCAACACTGGCGCGGAAGCTTCTTTCAAGCTCTCCCGTTCCTGGGAAAACGTGCAGACGCGTGCGCTCGGGCTCGACGGTTTGCGCCACATCATCCAGCCCTTCACGAATTTCTCCTACGTCTCCGACAATGATGCAAACCCGGCCGACATTCTGCAGTTCGATCGCTTTCAACCTTCGACACAGCTTCGGCCCATTGATTTCCCGCAATTCACTTCCGTCGATTCGATCGATAGCTGGACCATCTGGCGGGTCGGGGTGCGCAACCGCCTGCAGACAAGGCGCGATGATCTAACGGTGAGCTGGATGGAGCTCGAAACGTATTTGGACGTCAACATCGACAATCCATTCGATCGCACGAACTACTCGAATCTATTCAATAA
>DASYVG010000289.1:0-14720 GCA_035937255.1 Chthoniobacterales bacterium
CCGTTCGAAGAAACGCACGGCGCCGCGGGCTTGCGCGTGTAATTCTTGCACGGCTCGCGCTTACGTCGCGGAGGCTGACGAAAGTGGGGCGTCGGTTGATGCAGACACGGCAGCGTCGTTTCCCCACGATTCCCCTACGAGATAGCGTGTGAATCGCCGGATCACGATATTTTCGCCGAGTTCGGAAATCTTCGTCGCCACCAGTTCTTTAATCGTCTGGTCAGGATTCTTGATAAAGCCCTGCTCCAGCAGGCAGACCGTACTGTAAAACTTATCAAGTTTCCCTTCGACAATCTTGTCCAGTACGTTGGCCGGCTTGTCTTTCACCTGCGCAATGTAGATTTCTCGCTCCGCTTCAACGGAGCTGGCCGGCACTTCCTCGCGTGCGACGTAAAGCGGATGAGCCGCCGCGATGTGCAAGGTGATGTCTTTCACAAATTCGCGGAAGTTTTCGTTCTTCGCCACGAAATCGGTCTCGCAATTCACCTCGACCAGCACTCCGACTTTGCCCTGCAAATGTATGTAGGACGCGACGATGCCCTCTTTCGTCGCCCGTGCAGCCTTCTTGCTCGCTCCTGCAATACCTTTCGCGCGGAGCACGGCTTCGGCCTTCTCGAGGTGGCCCCCGGTTTCGGTGAGCGCGCGTTTGCAGTCCATGAAGCCGGCGTTCGTCTTCTCGCGCAGTTGCTTAACAAGTTGAGGATTTACTTCCATAAAATGAAAGGCGGCGCGAGACGGTGTCCCGCGAATCTGCCAAATACGAAATCGCTGCTAGGCGGAAACGCCAGCCATCTCCACCTGCTCGCGCACGCGCGCTTCGCCGCTGGCGGAAACGATCGCATCCACCAGCTTTTGCAGGACGACGCGAATCGCGCGAATAGCATCATCGTTCCCGGCGATCGGATAATCGATCAGTTCCGGATCTGCATTCGTGTCGACTACCGCCACGGTCGGAATTCCCAGTCTGCGTGCCTCATTCACGGCATTTTGCTCGCGTGTCGTGTCGATCACGACCATCACATCCGGCAATTGCGCCATCTCGAGAATCCCATCCAGATTGCGGCGCAGCTTCGCGCCTTCGCGATTTAGCGCAGCCAGTTCTTGCTTGCCCATCTTTTTGAAATCGGGCGATTGCTCGATCTCCTCGATGTACTTCAAGCGGCCGATGCTTTTTCGGATGGTCGCCAGATTTGTCAGTGTGCCTCCGAGCCAGCGCTGGTTCACGTAGAACTGGCCACAAGCCACGGCAGCTTCCTTGACGGCCTCCTGCGCCTGCTTTTTGCAACCTACAAACAGAATCTTCCCGTCGCGTCGAGTGACCTCCTGGAGAAAGTCAGTCGCCCGTTGCAATTGCCGCACGGTCTCATCGAGATTGATGATGTAGATCTGATTCCGTTTTTCGAAAATGAACGGTTTCATTTTCGGATTCCACCGTTTGGTTTGGTGGCCGAAATGGACGCCTGCTTCCAAAAGTTCAGGCACAAGTTCTGTCGTTGTCGGCATAGGGAGTTATGCGCGCCGGTGGTCGCGGCGCAGCGGACGGGGAAGATGCTCTAGCGGGTCCGCAAAGGCAAACAGAATGTTAGCTTTTGGTCTCACTGTTTGCCTGCAGCTCGTTGCGATGTTCGACATACCTTGCGAGCAGCCAGCACAGGTCCGAAAGGCGGTTGAGATATCGAAGGATTTCGTTGTTGAAGGTCGGCTTACTTTCTCTAACCGACGCCACACGGCGCTCTGCGCGCCGGCAGGTGGTGCGGGCTACGTCCAGCGCAGCCGCGAGAGCCGTTGATCCCGGGATGGCCCATCCCTTGTAATGCAGCAGCTTGTCTTGCTCGAGCGCATCGATCGCGGCGGTCAATCGGTCCACCATGTCCGCTGTGATCAGCCGGAATCCGTCACGCACATAACGCTCGAGATCCTCGGACGAGGTGGCGAGTTCGCCCATGACCACGATTAATTCCTGCTGAACGGTGTAGATTTGTTCTGCTGCAAACGATTCACTCGAGAGCACGCGGGCGACGCCAAGAGCCGCATTCAATTCGTCCACGCACCCATAGGCCTCCACCCGCGCGTCCGTCTTCGAGACGCGCCGGCCGTACATCAGCGACGTCTCTCCTGTGTCGCCGGTTTTTGTCGCGATAGACATGAGCTAAGCCGCCACGAACGCGAACGACGAATCAGCTCGCGCCGATTCGTCGTTCCACATTCGCAATTGGTCTGATCCTTAGCCGAGAGCGGGCTGCGCGTCCGGTTCGTCCACGAGCGACGCACCGACCTGTTCCCCGAGCTCCACGAGCTTGATTTCACGCACCGCCGGGAAACCGGTTCCCGCGGGAATCAGATGGCCCATGATGACGTTCTCTTTGAATCCGCGCAGACGATCGACCTTGCCCAGCGTGGCGGCTTCAGTCAGCACACGAGTCGTGTCCTGAAAGGATGCCGCTGAGATGAAACTATCGGTCTCAAGCGAAGCTTTCGTGATGCCAAGCAGCACCGGAGTAGCCTCCGCCGGCTTGCCGCCTTGGTCCGCCACGGTTTTGTTTTCCGCTTCAAAGTCGAGCCGGTCGATCTGATCGCCCCAGAGCAACGAGGTGTCGCCCGGGTCGGTGATCTTCACCTTGCGCAGCATTTGGCGCACGATGATCTCAATGTGTTTGTCGTTAATCTCCACACCCTGGAGTCGATAGACTTCCTGCACTTCGTTCACGAGGTGCTCTTGCAAATCCTGCGGCCCGCAAACTTCCAGAATTTCATGAGGCACGACAGGACCTTCCGTCAGCTGCTGGCCTTTCTTCACGAAGTCGCCCTTAAAGACGATGATGTGCTTCGTGAGTGAGATCAGGTGCTCTTCTTCCGCGCCCGTCGCAGTGTCTTTCAGGATCAGCTTCCGTTTCCCTCGCACCGTGCCACCCATTTCGACGACCCCGTCGATTTTTGCAATTTCCGCCGCGTCCTTCGGACGACGCGCCTCGAACAGCTCTGCCACGCGCGGCAGACCACCGGTGATGTCTTTGGTCTTCGCAACTTTTCGCGGTGTCTTCGCCAGCAACGCACCAGCACGAATCTTCTGACCTTCCTCGACGATCACGTGAGCACCCGCCGGAATTGAATAGCTCGCCACGATCTCCTTCTTATCTCCGACCACCACGATTTGCGGATGCAGATCCTCTTTGTGTTCGATGATGACGGTACCCATCAAACCGGTGGCTTCATCCACATCGCGTTTAATGGTCACACCCGCGATCATGTCGCGGAATTCGATCTTGCCGCTCTTGTCCGTAAGGATCGGCACGTTATACGGATCCCACTGCACGAACGTTTCACCCTTTTTGACCGCAGCGCCGTCGGACTTCGAGATGACGGAGCCGATCACGACGTTGTAGCGATCCAGTTCGCGTCCCTCCGCATTATGAACGCCGATCGAACCGTTCTTGTTGAGAACGATCCAACTGCCGTCCAGCGCCTGCACCGTGCGCAGATCGTTGAACTGCAGCGTGCCGTCATTCTTCGCCTTGATGATCGGCTGCTTAAAGGTCTGGCTGGCCGTTCCGCCAATGTGGAAGGTACGCATGGTGAGCTGCGTGCCAGGTTCGCCGATTGATTGCGCGGCGATAATGCCAACCGCTTCGCCGAGCTTCACGAACTGGCCCGTGGCGAGATTCCGCCCATAGCAAAGAGCGCACACTCCGCGACCACATTCGCAGGTCAGCACCGAACGGATCTTCAAACTCTCTACGCCAATGCGCTGCAAATCCGACGCGATCTTTTCATCGATGAGTTGATTCGCTTTCACCAGCTTCTTCTTCTTGTCCACCGGGTCGACAATCGTCTCGCAACTGACGCGGCCAATGATGCGCGTCGCCAGATCCACAACCTCTTCATCGCCCTCGTAAATGGAGCGGACGACAATCCCATTCACCGTCCCGCAATCCATCTCGTTGATGATCACGTCTTGTGAGGCGTCGACGAGCTTGCGTGTCAGGTAACCGGAGTCCGCCGTTTTCAACGCGGTATCCGCGAGACCCTTCCGGGCACCGTGCGTGGAAATGAAATACTCCAGAACGGTAAGGCCTTCGCGGAAGTTCGAAGTAATCGGCCGCTCGATAATCTCGCCGCTCGGCTTTGCCATCAAACCACGCATGCCCGCGAGCTGGCGCACCTGCTGCCGGTTGCCGCGAGCGCCGGAATCAACCATCAGGAAAACTGGATTCAGCTCTTTGCGCCCTTCGTTGTGCTCCAAAGTACGGAACATAACGCTCGAGATCTCGTCGCCCGCGTGCGTCCAGATATCGATAATCTTGTTGTAGCGCTCGCCGTCGGTGATGATGCCTTTGCGGTATTGCTGCTCGACCTGCTTGATCTGCTTGTAGGCGTGCTCGAGCTCCGTCTGTTTCTCTTTCGGGATGATCATGTCCGAGATCCCGATCGAAATTCCGGCCTTGGTCGCTTCTGCGAAGCCCAACTCTTTCAATCGATCGAGGGTCTCCACCGTCGTTTGCTGGCCTGACACTTGATAGCAATGCCAGATGACGTCGCTAAGCTGTTTTTTGCCCGCGGCTTTATTGAAGAAGCCGAGCTTATCCGGCCAGATTTCGTTGAAGATCACACGACCTGCGGTCGTTTCGATCACGTGAGTTTCGGAATCTCCGTAGACCGTCTGCTTTCCGAAATCCGGGTTCTTCAGGCGGATGCGATCGTGCGTCTTCACCCCGCCATCAGCCATTGCAAATTCCACCTCGACCGCGTTGTCAAAAAGCGGCAGGCGCGATTCCGCGACGCTCCCAGTAGCGCGGCGCGGATTCTGTGTGAGGTAATAGCAACCGAGCGTGATGTCTTGGGACGGCGTCGTGATCGGTTTTCCGCTGGAAGGTGAAAAGATGTTATTGGGCGCGAGCATCAGCATGCGCGCTTCCATTTGCGCCTCCACCGAGAGCGGCACGTGCACCGCCATCTGGTCACCATCGAAGTCAGCGTTGTAAGCTGTGCAAACGAGCGGATGAATACGGATCGCTTCGCCTTCGATCAAGAGCGGCTCGAAAGCTTGAATAGAAAGTCGGTGCAAGGTCGGAGCGCGGTTCAGCAAAACCGGGTGACCTTTCGTCACTTCCTCCAGAATGTCCCAAACCTCTGGCGTCTGACGCTCGATCATCTTTTTCGCGCTCCGGACCGTGTGGACGTAACCGAGATCTTTTAGCCTCCGAATGATGAACGGCTCGAACAAAACGAGTGCCATCTTCTTGGGCAACCCGCACTGATTCAGCTTCAGTTCTGGTCCGATTACGATGACGGAACGGCCGGAATAATCGACGCGTTTGCCTAACAAGTTCTGACGGAACCGTCCGCCCTTGCCTTTTAGCATGTCGCTCAAGCTCTTCAACGGACGATTGCCGGCGCCGGTTACGGCGCGGCCGTGGCGGCCGTTGTCGAACAGTGCGTCCACCGCTTCCTGCAGCATGCGTTTCTCGTTGCGGATGATGACATCCGGCGTTTTCAGCTGGAGCAAATTTTTCAATCGATTGTTGCGATTGATCACGCGCCGATAAAGATCGTTGAGATCGGAGGTGGCAAACCGCCCGCCTTCCAGAGGAACGAGCGGGCGCAAATCCGGCGGAATCACCGGCAGCACGTCGAGCACCATCCAATCCGGGCGCGCGTGCGAAGAGGCGAAGCCCTGAACTAGTTTCAACCGTTTGGCCAGTTTTTTGCGAATCTGTTTGCTCTTGGTGTTCCCCATCGCCTCCTCGAGCTCTTTGTTGAGCTTGGCGAGATCGATTTCGGCAAGGAGCTTCTTGACGGCTTCCGCGCCCATCCCCGCCACGAAGTCTTCACCGTACTGCTCCTGCGCTTCGCGGTACTCGACTTCGTTTAGAAGCTGCGTCTTCGTCAGCGGCGTCTTGCCCGGATCGATGACGATATAGTCCTCATAATAAATGACGCGTTCGAGCTGGCGTGCGCTCATGTCGAGCATCAAGCCAAGCCGCGACGGCATGCATTTGTAGAACCAGATGTGCGACACGGGGACCGCCAGCTCGATGTGGCCCATGCGCTCACGCCGCACGCGCGCCAGCGTTACCTCGACGCCGCAACGATCGCAGATCACGCCTTTGTGCTTGATCCGCTTGTATTTCCCGCACGAGCACTCCCAGTCCCGCGTCGGCCCGAAAATTCTCTCACAAAACAACCCGCCTTTTTCGGGCTTGAAAGTCCGATAATTGATCGTCTCCGGGTTCTTCACCTCGCCTTTGCTCCACGACCGCATCGTGTCAGAAGACGCCACGCCGATGGAGACCTGGTCGAAACCGACCGGCCGCTCTTCACCCACTAACTCACGCCAGGAATGTTCGTTCATTTATTTGGTAAAACTGCGTTTGAAAACTAAGCCGCCGCGCCATCGAGGAAATTGACCGGCGCCTGGCCGCCGACTTTGACGTCCAGGCCTAACGACTGCATTTCCTTGATCAACACGTTGAAACTTTCAGGCGTGCCCGCTTCGAGCGAGTTGTCGCCTTTGACAATGGATTCATAGATGCGCGTGCGTCCCTGCACGTCATCGGACTTAACGGTTAGCAGCTCCTGCAGAGTGTAGGCGGCGCCGTATGCTTCCAGTGCCCAAACCTCCATTTCACCGAATCGCTGCCCGCCGTACTGCGCTTTGCCGCCGAGTGGCTGTTGCGTGACGAGTGAGTAGGGACCGACCGCGCGCGCGTGAATTTTGTCCGCCACGAGGTGGCCAAGCTTCAGCATGTAGATATAGCCGACGACTACCTCCTGATCGAACTGGTCGCCGGTGCGTCCGTCGAACAGACGCGCCTTGCCGTTTTCCTGCACCCAGGTAAAGCCATCGATCTTTTTCGCGTCGTTCAAATACTCCCGGATCTTCGACTCCGAGATTCCGTCAAAAACAGGCGTCGCCACTTTGAATCCGAGCGCCTTCGCTGCCACTCCCAGGTGCGTCTCGAGCACCTGGCCTACGTTCATACGACTCGGCACACCGAGCGGGTTCAACACGATTTCTACCGGCGTTCCATCCGGCAGGTAGGGCATGTCCTCTTCTGGAACGATCCGCGCTACGACGCCCTTGTTGCCGTGGCGTCCCGCCATTTTGTCGCCGACCGACAGCTTCCGCTTCGAAGCGATGTAAACTTTGACCTGCTTGATGATGCCGGGATCGATATCGTCACCGCTCTCGACGCGATCCATGGAACGCTCCCGCTCGAGTTCAAGCTCGGCGAATTTGTGCTCATAGGAGGCAATGATTTCCCGAATTTTGTTCCGGATCGGCGACGGATCGATCTCAATGTGATCGTAAACCATCGCGAGTTTGCGCAGGAGCGTCTTTGTGATCTTGCGATTCGCTGGGATAATGATCTCGCCGGTCTCTGCGTTGACCACGTCGAGCGGGATCTTCTCACCCAAAAGGATGTTCGAGAGAGCGTCTGTCAGTTGCTCCGTGAGCTCGTCCTTCTTCTTCTTGTGATCTTCCGTGATTGTTTTCAGCTGACGCTTCGTCTCCGTCGGCGTGAGCTTCTCGCGCGAGATTTCCCGCCGCGACGAGACCTTTACATCCATGATGATCCCGTAAGTGCCCGACGGAACGGTCAGGGAAGTGTCTTTTACATCCGCCGCTTTTTCGCCAAAGATGGCGCGCAATAAACGCTCTTCCGGCGCCAATTCCGTCTCGCTTTTCGGCGTGATTTTGCCGACCAAAATATCTCCCGGCTTTACTTCAGCGCCCACGCGCACCACGCCGTCGCTCCCGAGATTACGCAGCGCTTCCTCGGAAACGTTCGGGATATCTCGCGTGATTTCTTCCGGCCCCAGCTTCGTGTCGCGAGCGCCGATCTCGAATTCGTCGATGTGGATCGAGGTGTAGATGTCCTCCTTCACAACCTTCTCCGAGATCATGATGGCGTCTTCGAAGTTGTAACCGTTCCATGGCATGAACGCGACGAGCACATTGCGGCCGAGCGCGAGCTCGCCTTGATCCGTGTTCGGACCGTCCGCGAGCACTTGTCCGCGTTTCACATGCTGACCTTTCTTCACAATCGGTTTTTGATTCACGCACGTTCCCGCGTTCGAGCGCATGAACTTTCGCAACTCATAAACCTGAATGCCCGCTTCGTGATCGGTCTTTAGTTTTTTGCGGCTCTCAGGCATGTGACCGTCCTTGGTCAGGACAATCTGATCAGCCGTGACTGACGCCACCTTGCCGCTCTCCGCTGCGATCAGAACCGCGTGCGAATCGCGCGCGACTTTCCCCTCAAGGCCGGTGCCGACGAGCGGCGCTTCGGAAACGATCAGCGGCACGCCCTGGCGTTGCATGTTCGAACCCATCAACGCGCGATTGGCGTCATCGTGTTCGAGAAACGGAATTAAGCCAGCCGCCACCGAAACCAGCTGCTTCGGCGAGACATCCATATAGTGGATCTTTTCGGGTTCGACTTCGAGGAAGTCGCCGCGGTATCGGACCGAAACCTTTTCCTGGGTCAAATGACCCTTTGCGTCCATCGTCGCATTGGCCTGCGCGACCAGGAAATTCTCTTCACGATCGCCCGTGAGATAGTCGACTCGCTCCGTCACGCGACCTTTTTCAACCTTCCGATACGGCGTTTCGATGAAACCAAATTCATTAATTCGTGCGAACGTCGACATCGAACTGATGAGACCGATGTTCGGACCTTCCGGTGTTTCAATCGGACAGATGCGGCCGTAGTGCGACGGATGCACGTCGCGCACTTCGAAGCCGGCGCGATCGCGCGATAAACCGCCAGGTCCGAGGGCGGAGAGACGACGCTTGTGCGTCAGTTCCGCCAGCGGATTCGTTTGGTCCATGAATTGCGACAACTGCGAACGTCCAAAGAAATCACGGATCACCGCGCTGAGCGCTTTCGGGTTGATCAACTTCTGCGGCGTCATGCCGTCGATGTTGATGTCGAACAACGTCATGCGCTCTTTGACCAAACGCTCCGTGCGCGCGAGACCGACGCGGCACTGATTCGCGAGCAATTCGCCGACCGTGCGGACGCGACGGCTGCCGAGATGATCGATATCATCCAGCGTGCCTTCGCCGCGACGCAAGCTGATCAAATATTTGATCGCGCCGATGAAATCCTTATCCGTGACAATGCGCTCACCCAGATCGACATCAATGCCGAGCTTCTGGTTGATTTTATAGCGCCCGACCCGGCCCAAATCATACTTTTTCGGGTCAAAGAAAAGGCGCTTCAGCAACGCCTTGGCATTCGCAACCGTGGGCGGATCGCCCGGACGCAGTTTGCGGTAGATATCTTTGAGGGCCTCTTCCTGATCATGCGCCGGATCTTTTTTCAGCGCCTTAACGACCGTGTCGTCATTCGTGATATCGATCACCTTCACCTCTTTGGTGTCGAGGGCCATAATCTGCCGGACGGTGGCGGCGGTAAGAGGCTCAAAAGCTCGGGCGACAGTAATTTCTCCATCGCGGACGTCAGCAGTCAAAACCTTGGTCGCGAGTTCTTCTTCACCGAGCTTTTCGCTCAGCTTCAGCGTCTCAATGCTATAGAAAAGTTTGATAACCTCTTCATCCGACCCGTAGCCCAGCGCGCGTAGGAAGGTGGTGGCGAGGAATTTGCGGCGGCGTTTCCGGCGATCCAAATAGATGTAGAGCAAGTCGCTGGTATCGAACTGCACTTCGATCCAGGAGCCGCGATCCGGGATGATCCGGAAACTGTAAAGGACTTTGCCGTTGAGATGGATGCTCGACTCGAATGCGATGCCGGGCGATCGATGCAGCTGTGATACCACGACGCGTTCCGCGCCGTTGATGACGAAGGTCCCTTGCGGCGTCATGAGCGGGATTTCGCCCATGTAGACTTTCTCTTCCTTCGTCCCCTTCTCCTCGCGGAGCTGAAAGGTCACGTGAAGCGGCGCGCTGAACGTCTGGCCTTCGCGCTGCGCCTCCAGCGCTCTTAGCTTCGGCTCTCCGATTTCGTAATGGCTAAAATCGAGCATCGCTTTTTCATCGTAACTTTCGATCGGAAAGACTTCTTTGAACACGGCCTGCAAACCCGCGTTTTTGCGTTTTGGCGCCGGAACGTCCTTCTGTAAAAAATCAACGTAGGAGTTGAGCTGCACCTCGATCAGATTCGGCGGCTCGATGCCCTCTTTGATTGTTCCGAAATAGATACGTTCTGCGTTACGTTCTGACATAAATTCGAAAGAGTTGGGAACCAATGCGACCCCGAGGGGACGAAGGCCGCAGAAACGAAATCGCTTTACAGCGTTAGCCGAAAGCGAGGGGTACAAAAGTGGCAGCAAAACGGCGGACTGTCAAATCGACGTCCAACGTTCCGTTGCCTGACTAAAATGAGAACGGCGGGAGCGGGGTTGAAAATGGGGTGGGACTGCTTCTAACGAAACGAAATATTGCCACGAACGAGGCGGCACGCAAGGCATTTCCTGCGTGCCGCCAATCCGCGTGAGATTTACTTGATTTCGACTTTGGCCCCAGCCGCTTCGATCTTCTTTTTGATCTCTTCGGCCTCTGCCTTGGTCACGCCTTCTTTGAGCGTCTTGGGCGCGCCTTCCACAAGGGCTTTGGCTTCCGCCAACCCCAAGCCAGGAACTGCGCCGCGCACCTCTTTGATGACGCCAATCTTATTCGCGCCCATCTCCTTCAGGATGACGTCAAAAGTTGTTTTTTCCTCAGCCGCCGGCGCGCTTGCACCGCCTCCGCCGCCAGCCGCCGGTGCAGCCACGGCCACGGGAGCCGCCGCGCTGACGCCCCATTTTTCTTCGAGCTGTTTCACCAGACCCGCGATCTCCAGGACCGTCAGCCCGCTGAGTTGATCTACGATTGCATTTGTATCTGCCATGTTTTTCCTCCAATCGCCGCTCCCGGAGGCTTCCGGAAAATTAAGCTCGATCGCCAACGAGCCGGACAGGTTGTTCGTTTTATCTCGCGGGGCCAATCGCGGCACCGCAAAAGTTTATGCCGCTGCCGGTGCAGGGGCTGTGTCGCCTTCTTGTTTCACCTTTGCCTGCAAGAGACGAGCGAGCGACGCGCCGGGCTCGCTCAGGACGCGGACGAGCTGCGTCATCGGCGAAAGCAGCAACCCGAGCAGCTGCGCCTGCAAAGCTTCGCGCGAAGGCAATTCCGCGAGTGCTTCGACCTCTGCGGTTGAGAGCACCGTCTTGTCGACCACTCCAAGTTTCACCGAAGCGATTTTGAATTCAGCGGCAAAAATCTTCAGAATTTTTGCGACCGGAGCGACATCCTTTTGGCCCATCACGATCGCGGTCTGACCGGTGAGCTGCGATCCGACATCGGGCATGCCCGTTTCCGCCATCGCGCGCTTGAGGAAACTGTTTTTCACAACCCGAACTTCAGCGCCGATGGGAGCCAGCCGATTTCTCAGCTCGCCGAATTGATCCACTTTCATCCGCTGATAATCCGTCACGAGGACGAATGGGGAACGGTTTAGCTTCTCGGAAAGATCCGAAACGATTGTAGCTTTTTCAGGTCTCATGCGCAGTGGATCCGGTTAGAAACTCAAATAAGGCGATGGATCAACGTGCACCCCGGGGGACATCGTTGCGCTGATTGTCATTCCTTCAACGAAGCGGCCTTTCGCCGTGGCCGGCCGCGCCCGGACCACCGCTTCGATCACGGCAGTTCCGTTGGCTACAAGCTGCTCCTCAGCGAAGGAAAATTTTCCCACCGGCACGGCCACGTTGCCATTTTTGTCGAGTTTAAATTCTACTCGGCCCGCTTTCACTTCCGCCACGGCTTTGGCTGTATCGTCAGTGACTGTGCCGGTCTTCGGATTGGGCATGAGACCGCGCGGTCCAAGCACTTTGCCGAGCTTGCGGACCTCCGCCATGGCGGCCGGCGTGGCGATCGCAACATCGAAGTCCTGAAATCCTTCCTGACATTTCTGAACCATGTCCTTGAAGCCAACATGCTCCGCGCCGGCGTCCTTGGCCGCCTTGGCCGCTTGTCCTTCTGCGAAAACGAGAACGCGCACCTGCTTCCCGCTGCCATGTGGGAGCGGACATGTGCCGCGCACCATCTGATCGGATTGTTTAGGATCAACCCCGAGCCGGAATGAAACTGTGACGGTTTGGTCGAACTTCGTCGCCGGCAGTTTCTTCAGTGTCGAAACAGCTTCCGGGAGATTGTAGGCCTTTGTCCGGTCGACTTGCCCGGCCGCGGCGTGATAACGTTTACTGCGATTTTTAGCCATGGTGTTTTGCAGTTCAAACGAGTGGATACTCTCCTGCTTGGTGCTGCCACAAGTTGGCAGCGGGGCAGGCATATAATCGCGGGCCGCCGGGTTGTCAAGTTAGCCCTTTAACGGTCGCCCCGAGAGAACTTTTGCCGAGCTATATCGGCTCTAATTGCTAGCACGAGTGCACTGCGATCCTATAAATTATGCCACTGACATTTGCGAGCGGCGGGTTGCTAGCGGCCGCACTGTCAAAGCGAAGCCGATTGACTTCGGAGAGATCTCGCTCGTAATCCGCACTCATAAAAGCGAGCCGCATAGTGCGTGAGTTTCCCAACGGGGAACTCACCACAAATTAAGCCCCGAGCAAGAAGCGAAGCTGCGGGCGCACGGCGCCACTGAGTCGCTTCCTACCGTCTCGGCGCAGTTCGAGCAACCTCTATCCGATTTATTCAGCCAGTGGTGTTTCCCGATCGACGCCTGAGAAATTAGAGGTCCAGCGCTGCCGCTTCGGCAGCTGCTTCTCGCGTGGTGCCGGTGTTCGCTGCCGACGCGGCCGGAGTGCTGCCGTTCTTGACGATCTTCCCGTTCTTCATCACGAACGCGACGCGCTCCGTCGCCGTGATGTCGGACGTCGGGTCACCCGGCATCGCGATTACATCAGCCAGTTTCCCTTTCTCAAGCGTACCCGTTTTCGCCAAAACGCCGAGCAGCTCTGCGTCTGCGGCGGTCGCGGAACGGAGCGCATCGACCGGTGCCATGCCGAGTCCCACCATGAGCGCGAACTCCTTCGCATTTTGGCCGTGCGGGAAAACGGCCGAATCGGTTCCGAAACCGATCTTCACTCCAATTTTTACAGCGTTCCTGAACATATCGGAACGAGCGGCGGCGGCGGCGCGAGCTTTCGCGGCCAGGACCGGTGGGTAGGCGTCGATCTTGCCCATGATGTATTCCGTCGCGAGTAAAGTGGGAACGAGATAGGTCCCCTTGTTTTTCATCAACGTGAGGGTTTCCGGTTTTAAAAACGACCCGTGCTCGATCGAATCGACGCCGGCTTCGATGGCTTCACGGGCCGCCTGATCGCCATGACAGTGGACCGCAACTTTTTTGCGCAGACGGTGGGTTTCGTCCACCAGAGCCGCAACTTCCGCCGGCGTGAACTGCGGCGTATCCACTTCGTCGGCCAAGGAAAGAACGCCACCTGAAACCGCCGCTTTAATTACATCAGCGCCATTTTTGACTTCGTGGCGAACGGCTTTGCGAATCTCATCGGGACCGTTTGCGATTCCATCGGTCCACTCCGGTTCGCGCCCCAGCGCCATGTCGCGGTAGCCGCTCGTTGGATCGAAATGTCCGCCGGTCGCACCGATCCCATGCGTCGCCACGATCATACGCGGACCAGTCACGATTCCGTGCTCGATCGCGTTCCGCAGCGAGACATCGAGAAAATCGTGACTGTTCGTAATCCGGCTCCCGAGATCCCGCACGGTCGTAAATCCTGCTTCGATCGTCGCGCGCGCGTTTGGAATGCATTCCAGTGCGATTTCGGAAACGTTCTTGCTGAGATCGCGCAAACGCCGTTCGTTGTAATTGCCCGAGTAATCGAGCGTCACGTGCGTGTGCGCGTCCATGAATCCGGGCGAGAGCATGGCGTCGCCCAGATCAATCACTTGTGCGCCGGAAGGAATGGGCAAGTCCGCGCCCGCGTCGACGATCTTGTCGCCCTGCACGAGCACGACGCCGTTCTGCACCAGAGTTCTTGATTTCCCGTCGAAGAGTCTCGCAGCTTTTAATGCAATAGTCGTGTCCGCCGCTGCCGCATCGTAGAGACAGGCAAACGCTCCCGCGAGTGTCGCCAGCCGGAAATTTCGTGCCAGGTTCATATGCAGACCTGATACCAAACCGCCACCACGTTCCGCAAGGCTCGAGCCGAGAAGGTCAGGAGCGATCTGGAGACGAGGCTCGCGCGGAGCGAGCAGCACAGAGAAGAATCGCAGGTCCGTTGCCGTTGCTGGTCATCTCTTTCTTCAGGAACTCCAGCGTCTCAAATCCGGCCGCCCAGAGCATATCCGCCAGCGATCCGATCGTCGGGAGAAATGATTCGCGCTGGACGCGACTCAGCGGATGGGAGGGACTCTCCGGCAGCATTCTTCCGCGATAACCCCGCTCGCTCACGACCGCTTCTTCTTCGGCGCAAACCACCGTCCACAACCAAAGAAATGATGTCGACCGTCCTGCGAGCGCCAGGAATTCTGCCGGGGTTCGCAAGTGATACAGCAAACCGACGCAGAAAACGGCATCGTAAGGTTGGGCGAAGAGAGACTGGGAGGCTCGTCCAAGTCTTCGCGAACAAAAGCGACGTTGCTGAGCTGCCGGAGCGTTAGAAAGAAACGCGCCTTCCGCAGGTTATCGTCGCGGACATCAGTCGCCACGATTTCCCCTTCTGGAAACGCGCGCGCCAGCAGCGCGATGTGACCGCCCGCCAGGCAGCCGCACTCCAGGATTCGAAGTGCC
>DASYVG010000290.1:0-2099 GCA_035937255.1 Chthoniobacterales bacterium
TGTTTTGGTCGCAATCGCGTTGGCCGCAGTTGGAACATTCGAGAAGCTGTTCGCGTTGACCGCATTTTTGAGCGTTGTCATCGACGCGGCGGCGTTTGCCACTTTATTTATTTTACGGAGGACAGAGCCTGAACTACCACGTCCCTTTAAGGCTTGGGGCTATCCGCTGCTACCATTCGTGGTTTTAACCGGCGCAATTCTCCTCTTGATTGCGTTCGTCATTAGTAACACCTCAAATAGCATCTATGCTTTGACGGCCATGGCGCTGAGCTACCCCGTATATTTGCTGGCGAAGACACGAGTGAAAAAGTAGGAACGCGAGTTCGGATCTCGTTAATGTCAACCAATCAAACCGCGCACAGATTCGATCAGTTTTGCAGCCTGCTCGACGGATCCACACCGAATTACTGGGGCTCAAGAGTCTGGCTATTTCTGCTTCCCCAGCTTTATAAGCATCCGACTCAGGAGGTAAATTTTGGGCACGATGCTTTCCACTTCTGCGTACTCTTCAGCAGTGTGGAGGTTCGTGCCGAGCGGACCAGTATTCTGGAAGGTCTGTCGGAAACAATGGCGGGCAAAGCCGATCCGAGATCAGCATGTGCAGATCGGTGACTAACGGGCGATAGTAGATAATGCCGTTTCGCGCCCTCCAACTCTCACCGCAAATTCTCAAAGCTATCCAGGAAGCCGGTTACACCGAACCGACTCCCATTCAGCTTGCCGCCATTCCCGAGGTGCTGGCGGGACGTGATGTGATCGGAATTGCGCAGACCGGGACGGGAAAGACGGCGGCATTTGTGCTGCCTATCCTGACCAAGCTCGCCGGCTCGATGGCGGATGGGAAACGGCGCGGGATGCGGGCGCTTATCGTGGCTCCGACCCGGGAGCTCGTGGTTCAGATCGAAGAGAATGTGCGCGCCTATGCGAAATATCTTCCTTTTCGGATGGCGACGGTTTTCGGTGGCGTGAGCGAACGCCCGCAGATCGAAGCGCTCCGTTCGGGTGTCGAGCTTGTTGTCGCGACGCCGGGCCGGTTAATCGATCTGATGGGCCAGCGGCAGACCAATTTTTCGGGAATTGAATTCCTGGTCCTCGATGAAGCCGATCGCATGCTCGACATGGGTTTTCTGCCGCCGATCCGGCAAATCGTGAAAGCGTTGCCGCAGAAACGACAGACCTTAATGTTCTCGGCCTCGCTCTCGCGGGAGATCGAGAAGCTCACGCACGAGTTCCAACGGTCCCCCAAGATCATCGAGATAGGTCGCCGCGCGAACCCCGCGGAGACGGTCACTCAATTCGTTTACGACGTGCGTCCTCATCTGAAACCGGCGCTTCTTCTCCATCTGCTGGCTGATCCGCAGTTCGACACCGTGCTGGTCTTTACTCGCACGAAGCACGGCGCCGATCGCATTGCGCGCCGGCTCGAGAGCAGCGGGATCAAGACTGGCACGATCCATTCGAACCGTTCACAAAATCAACGGCTGCGCGCTTTGAAGGATTTTAAGTCGGGAGCGGTGCGCGTGCTCGTCGCCACGGACATCGCGGCGCGGGGCATCGATGTTGATGGAATTTCGCATGTGGTGAACTACGATTTTCCGATGCACTCGGAGGATTACGTCCATCGGATTGGTCGCACGGGTCGCGCGCATGCGGTGGGCGATGCGATCAGTTTCGTCACGCCGGAAGATCAGGGCCAGCTGCGTTCGCTTGAGCGCTTCATCGGTCGCGGGATCGTGCGCAAGAAAGCTGACGGGTTCGACTACAACGCGGCCGCCCCAGCACGCAACGAGCGGGGCAGGGGAGAGGTCCGCCTTTCCCGGCCAACAAAAACGGAGCCGCGGTTGCCCGGAAATACTGCGCGCGGAAGCGGTGAGGCGACCCAGCGCAATGGCGGCCTCCAACGGTATGCTTCCTCGCGCCGAAGTTCGTGGGGAAGATCACGCTCGCGGTAACTTTTGCGACGACGCGATTGCGTTTTCATTTGGAGAAACAAATTCCACACCTGAACGGCTAGACATAATCTCGGCACCTTCACGAGCTTAGGCGGCAGCAGCAGGCTATGCGTCCGCCCCCGCAATCGTGTATGAGTTACACATGTC
>DASYVG010000291.1:0-6091 GCA_035937255.1 Chthoniobacterales bacterium
GAGCGTGCACGTTCCTGGGCATCGCCCCACGCTCGCTCGGCCCTGCCTCGATACTCTTCCGCAGTTGCGCGAGCCGCAGTTCTGAGATCATCAGTGGCACGGCCCGGAGGCGTTTTGCTGCTCTCGAATCCGCTCGTCGGATCAATCGGCTCTCTTGCGGGCGTCGACCCTCCGTCAGCCACTGGGCTGCCGCCTTCAGATTCATAGGGGGAATATGGCTCGTTCATAGTTTCTTTCTTTGCTCCAAAGTTGCGGATCTTAGCTATTGGCCAAAAACCTTCTTGATGTCCCCAACTTTGCTTTGAACCTTTCCACCTGCCTTTTCGGCGGTGCCGCGGTCGCGCAAGTCAGGATTCCCAGTCGCTTCGCCGGCCTTCTCCTTAATCGTGCCCTTGGCTTTGTGCAGCCCGCCCTTGATTTTATCATTTGTGCTTGAGTCCATACACTCAAATCGTCGCTGCGCGGATTGAAGGACTTGTCACTTTGTAAATCCACGGCCGATCTGCCTACGCCCCGTATTGCCGAACGATTTTTCCGATGGCGGCGCTCGGCAAATGAAAAAGAATAAAAATCCACGCAACAGGGTTCAGGCATTGAATCGCCGTCCAAAACCAGTGACGAACGAGGTGAAGGTCGATATCGTGTTCTGTCCGCCAAATGGTGCGAGTTGCGTCTTCCAAAGTACAGGAGGGCGGAAGAATTGACTCATTGAAACCAAATCAGTAGCATCGCGAACGGATGTGCTTCAAGATCTTCGCGGCCATCGTTTTCTTTGAATGCGCAGGCGCTGAATTAAGCGGGGCCCAAACGGTTGAATCTCAACCGGGCTCATCAAGTCCGACCCCTCCTGTCGAGAAAAGTTCGGCCCGCGAGAAGGCGCCGCCAGAACCTTCGTTTGCACCATCTCGAGACGGAGCAACGGAAACTAGCGATGAATCCGCCAGTGCGGGCGCGACTGAAAGTCCTGGTGCCTCGCTTACACCGCTCAAATCTCGTCGACACACCAGAGTGCGAGGGGCAGCCACCGAGGCCCCGATCGCTGCAACGGCCAAGCCTGCCGCTAAACGATCTCTGCTGGGCGCACTATTTGGAAAGAAAAGTCGCCCCGTCGCCGTCGCCGTTCCCACCGAAGAGAGCACGCCGACACCGCCACGGCGCAAGAGATCTTCTGCGCCCGCTGCCGCGATCTCGTCCGCACCAACCGATCGACCATCCGTCAGAGAAATAGATCGGCCGGCTAGGGATCCTGCGCCACCTGCGGAAGGACCTGCCACCGTCAGCACCCCGGCGCCGGCGCCGAATCGCCAACCCGCTCGATCGGCCGATCCCATCGCACCGAGCGTCGGGCCGACTCCTGCAGCGCAAGTTGAAGTTTCGACGGCAGCGACTAGCTCCACGCCCCCTGAGGCAAATTCAACAGCCATGTCGGTGACCATTATTCCTGCTCCCGGCGGTGGGCCTGGGCAGGTCTGGGTCAATACGCGGACTCATGTTTACCACAAACAAGGATCGCGGTTCTATGGAACCACGAAGCACGGCAAATATTTGAGCGAGGAGGAAGCGCTCAAAGAAGGTGCCAGACCCGCTCTTCTCACCGACAGAGTCATAACTCCGCAGCAATAGCTTTTCTCAGCCTCTTCGAGTGGCGGAAAGTCCGCGGCGTGCTTAGACTCGGCAGATGAAAGCTCTTCTCGCAGTCCTTCTCCTTGCGGCGGCGGTCGGATTCTCCGGCTGCCAAACCAAAGGTTCCCTTGGGTCACTTCCAAGCGGCGAGATACGGCAGGATCGGGAGCCGGATCCGCTCCCTCCCAGTCACTGAGCGTCCAATACTTTTCTAAGTGG
Source organism: Chthoniobacterales bacterium (assembly GCA_035937255.1). GTDB lineage: Bacteria > Verrucomicrobiota > Verrucomicrobiia > Chthoniobacterales > UBA10450 > JACCXL01. The sequence continues at coordinate 1,843 of DASYVG010000291.1, forward strand.
CGAAGGATGAGACGCGGTGTCGATCGTTCATCCCGCGAAAGTTAAAGGCCAGAAATGGATGGGAGCGACATTTGGGCGTGGTTTAGGACTCGCCCTCTGCAGGTAGGTGCGAGAGCGCCGGGCCTGACGGCGATCGATCAAAATGGACTAGCTGTTTCCCTCGATGCAGCGTTCGCCGCCGGACCCGTCCTTCTCTACTTTTATGTCAGAGCGGGAACGCCGGTCTGCACCGCGCAAGCTTGCCGTTTACGCGATCAAACGGTCGGTGATGCTGTCCGGGACCTCAACATTTTTGCCGTGAGCAGTGATCCGCCGAAGCGGCTGAGAAAATTCGCGGAGAAGCGTCAATTACCTTTCCGTCTTTTATCGGACGCCGATGGTCGAGTCGCCAAAGGTTTTGGCGTTCGCACTCTCTTCGGAATACCGGCGCGCGTGGCTTTTCTGATTTGCGACGGGGTTGTTGTGTGGAGCGGTGTTCCGCGGTTCGACAAAAATCAACTGCGGGAGTTTGAGAAACTCGTTAGGGCGGACGCGATTCCGGCCTGAAGGCAGGATGCTCGCCGCTATCCAAGGGCGGACAACGAAACGGCCCACTAACCGGGGGGCCAGCCAAGCGCTCTTCCCCCGAGCAGATGGACGTGCAGGTGCGGGACCGTCTCGCCCGCATCTTTCCCGTTGTTGATAACGACGCGATATCCGGTCGTTTCGAGATCGAGGCTCGCGCCGACAGTTCGGGCGGCCAGAAGCAGCTTCCCGAGCAGCTTTTCATCCGCCGGCTGCGCCTCGGCTAAGCGAGGGATGACCCGCTTCGGCACGATCAGCACATGGACCGGCGCCTGCGGGTTCACGTCATGGAAAGCGAGGATGTCCTCGTTTTCGTAGACGATTTCTGCCGGAACCTCGCGCGCAACGATTCTTTCGAAAATGGTCATGGCGCGCAGATTCTACGAGGCTGCGTGGGACGCTCTAACGGATAGAGCACTGGAGCTGCATCGCATCGCCATGAACAGCAATCTTCTCGCGCACAAAGCACACCACTTCTTCGCGCAAGGCGTCGCAAGCCCGTGTCCACGCCTTCGCTCCCTGCAGATGTTTCACACACGTTTGCAGTCCGACGAGGTGCACGCTTTCGGTTCGCGTATCAATCAGTGCCGCTATCCGTCGTTCGAGGCACTCGAAAAAGGCCAGCTCGTACCCGGCGCCGGCTTCTTCCGCAACTTCAAGGAGCGAAAATGAAACCGGCGGTGGCGTGGGCGCGAAATATGGCACGATCTCCTTGTAACCAATCACCTTCAAGACGTAGCGCACCGTCTGTGAAAGTTGGCTGAACGCGACGACCGGCTCGTCGTTCCGGAGACGCAGATAAAACGCAATGCTCTCGGTCACGTGGTCGGTCAGCCACCAGCTTGGATAGCCAGCCTGGTCCGCCGCGCGCGTGATCGCGGCGTGCAGCCACTTCTGATCGAACTCGAACAACTGCCCGGAATCCGACCGCAAATAGGGGAATTCTTCTTTAAACGCGACCATGATTCGCAGACTCAGCGGGGAACAATTCGCGCTGCAGCGCGTTCGTTTTCACGCGCCGACCGAGGGCCTGGATGGCGTCGACGAATTGATCGACCTCTTCGAAGCGCCGGTGAACCGAGGCATAGCGGAGATATGCTACTTCATCGATCTCGCGCAGCTTCTCCAGAACACGCGTTCCGATCGCCGCCGACGAAACTTCGCGCCCCCCCGTCTCCACATCATGCACTATTTCGTCGACTGCCTGTTCCAGAGTCACCAGGCTGATCGAGCGCTTCTCGCAAGCTTTCGCGAGGCTGTTGACGAGCTTCCGGCGATCAAATGGCTCATGCGTCCGATCGCGTTTGATCACGCGCAGATCGGAGCGCTCGATTTGCTCGTAGGTCGTGAAACGATAAGCGCACTGAAGACAAACCCGGCGCCGGCGAATACTGGAACTATCTCGAGACTGGCGCGAGTCGATGACCTTGTCGTCACGAAACCCGCACTTGGGACAACGCATAGTGTCTGCGTCGTGATTAACACACTATTTGTTGTGGTGTCAATCTCTTCGCATCAAATGCGACTCAACGCGGCGGAAATTCGAACTCCGCTTTCTTCTTGTCCTTCGCGAGTTTCAGGTAGGCGCTGAAATTCGATCCGCGTTTCGAGAGGAATCCTTCGATCAGTCCTGTCTTCCCCATCTCCACGAGACGCTCAGCTTCCTCCGCCGGAATTTCTTTGCCGCAGAGATGACGTTTCAATTCGAAGACGACGCGCGGCGAGCCATCCGCTTGAGGCTTCGCGACCACGAAGGCATCGGCCGTTTGATAAAGATCGCCGTCGTGGATTTTGCTCTCGCTCAATTTTACGGCCTTGCTGAGATCGAGCGGAGCCTTCGGTTTCCTCGGCGCACGCGGCGAACCGTCGGCATTCTTTCCCCCGCCCTCGCGCGGCTTCCGCGGCGGAAACTCCCAATTAATTTTCGGTCCTTGGCGCAGCAAGTAGGCATCGAACGGCCGGCCTTTTTTTGAAACGAATCCCTGGATCAAATCGCTCTTCCCGCGCTCGACCAACTGGATCGCCTGTTCTTGCGTAACCGTCTTCTGACACATCGATCGACCGACTTTGAACGTCTCTATCCAGCCATCGCCGTCGCGTTCGCGGAGAACGTAACTGGTCGGCGCTTCGCAAAGTTCCGCGCCGGTTTTCGGATCGGTCCAGAACGGAACCAGCGTGTTCACGTCCACTTTATTTCCGAAATCCAGCTCGCCCTTTTTGCTGCCGGGATTTTTTTCGTCGTCGACGATTTTGATTTTCGAGGGGAAGCGATTGCCGGTTTTCGCAGAGACGAAGCCGTCCAGCGGACCGATCTCGCCCTTCGCGACGAGCTCGCGAGCCTCCTCTTCCTCGATCTTGCGGCCGCTCATCACCTTGTAAATCATCAGCGTACCGTCCTGCGCTTTGTAGCCGCGCAGCGTTTCGAACATCGGTTTGCCGTCGGTCGGCGAAATGATGTCGGTGAGGCGTGAGCTCGAGTCGTCCTCTTCGAAATTTTTTGTGCGCTCAACGATGCCTTTGGTGACCTCGACGATTTCCGACATGAACGCCTTGCGCGGAAATTTCCCGTGCTCCATCTGGCGCAATTTGTGTTCCCACTCGCCGGTCATGTCCGGCTTGGTCAGTGCGTCCGCTTTCACCGCAGCGAGGAACTGGAGAAGCGATTCCGCTTTCGTGGTCGGAACGAGCTGACGTTGATCGCGCTCGATATATTTCTGATTGATCAGGCCATCAATCGTATCGGCACGAGTCGCGGGCGTTCCGAGACCGCGTTCCTTCATCGCTTCGGCCATGCTTTCGTCATCCACGAGTTTGCCGGCGCCTTCCATCGCGGAGAGAAGCGTGGCTTCGGTGTAGCGCGGCGGTGGCTTGGTGGTCTCGCTATGAACTTCGGCTGAGATCGTTTTCGCTTCGGCGTCGTCTTCGTCGCTGAGCGCCGGCAGCGCTTTCGAATCGGGCGAATTGTCGTCGACGGTCGTTCTGCCGTAGACCGCCAACCAGCCGGGAGATGTCAGCACCTTGCCCTCGGTTTTAAAATCGAAGCGGGTCGCGACTTTGCTGATCCGCGTCGTGATGTCGAATTCAGCCGACGGGAAAAACGCCGCGACGAAACGCCGCGCGATCATGTCGGAAATCTTGCCCTCCATCTCATCGAGATTCTTCGGCTCGGTCGTCGTGGGAATGATCGCAAAGTGATCGGAAATCTGCGCGTTGTTAAAGATGCGCTTGTTCGGGCGGACCCAGCCGTTTTCCAGCACGGCCCGCGCATGCTTGCCGAGATCGCCGTGCAGATTTTCAAGCGTCTGCCGACAGGTCGGCATGTAATCCTCCGGCAGCGCGCGCGAATCGGTTCGCGGATACGTGATCACCTTGTGACGCTCGTAGAGAGCCTGCGCGATCTGCAGCGTGCGGCGGGCGGAAAGGCCGAACCGGTTGTTCGCCTCCCGCTGCAGCGTGGTCAGATCGTACAATCGTGGCGACGCCTGGTTCGACGATTTCTTTTCCTCCGTAAGCTTCGCGAGCGGCTGACCCTGGCACGCTGCGAGCACTTCGTCGGCCGGCGCCTGGTCTGGAATGCGATCGATGCGTTCGTGTTCGTCGTTCTCGGCTTTCTTAAAATTGGCGCGTTGATAAACGCCTTCGTAATTGCCGTTCGCGATCTCCAAGTTCGCGGTCACGCGCCAGA
>DASYVG010000292.1:0-3368 GCA_035937255.1 Chthoniobacterales bacterium
GTGCACGATATCGGCGACACGCTCGGCTGCGGCGCGCATCTGCAGGCATTGCGGCGCACGAAATCGGGCCGCTTTGCGGTCGATGGCGCGATCACGGTGGAGGAACTGCAGAAAGCCGAACCGGTCGATATCATGGAGCGGATTCTCTCTCTTCCGGAAGTCTCCCGCCAGCGCGGAGCCTAACAAGTCACACGGCGATGGAGGTTCTCCGGTCGATCTCCGAACTGGCGCGGCTGCCGGGCCCGGTTTTCCTCGCGATCGGCGTCTTCGACGGCGTTCATCTTGGCCATCAGGCGGTCATTTCCACCTCGGCCGCGCACTCCAGAGAGCGAAACGGAACTCCCGTCGTTGTGACTTTCGATCCTCATCCGGTGAAGGTGTTGCGGCCCGAAAACGCGCCGCATCTCCTGACCGCAACGCAGCACAAAATCGCGCTCATTCGCGAGCTCGACGTGGAGCATCTGCTCCTCTTAAATTTCGATCGGGCCTTCGCCGGGACTTCGCCGGAGCGATTTGTGGAAGATCTGGTTTCGAACGCGCGACCGCTCCGGGAAATTTGCGTGGGGCACGAGTGGTCATTCGGAAAAGGACGCGCCGGCAATCTCGCGCTCTTGCAGAAACTCGGCGCGCGCTTCGGATTCGAAGTGGTCGGGATAAAGCCAGTTGCGGTGGGCGGCGAAGTTGTGAGCAGCACGGCGATCCGGGCAGCGGTCGAAGCAGGCGACTTCACCACAGCTGCGGCGATGCTGGGGCGCGAGTATACGATCCTCGGAACGGTCCAGGCGGGCGCGCGGCTTGGGCGGAAGCTGGGCTACCCAACCGCAAATCTTAGCGCGCACAGCGAGCAGTTTCCTCCCAATGGCGTTTATGCGGCGGAAGCGATTCTGCACGAGCAGCGGTTGCGCGGCGTCGTCAATCTCGGTTACCGACCAACGGTGCCAAGCGCTCGTCCTGAGCGCGTGCTGGAGCTGCACCTTTTCGATTTCGACGCAGACCTCTACGGACAGGATGTGGAGGTCCGGTTTGTGCAGTATTTGCGGGGGGAGCAAAAATTCGCAAACACCGAAGCGCTCGCCGCGCAAATCGCGCAAGACGTGGACCGGGCAAAACAAATACTGGCGGGCGGAATTGCCAAGGCCTGGCCCGCTGCGGAGGCCTAACGAGCCTTGGACCAGGCGGCTGCGCCGGCAACAGCCGTCGCGACGAGCGCGCTGCAGAGCGCGAGCAGGCCGACAGAAAGAAGCGAAAGCGAGCCGATGCGCGCAATTCCTTCCATAATGAATTGTCCGCCGCCCGAAAGAACATAGGCGAGCGCGCTGCCGAGAATCGTGACCAGGATGAGCACGGTGGCACGGAATTTCGAGCTCGCCCGTTTCGGTGGCAGACGCTGCACGACTGTGGCGGTGAAGCCAGCGTCATCGAGGTAGGCCGCCTCATCGCGCAAACGCGCGTCCAACCAGTCTTCCTGAAGTTGCTCGTCCACTTTGTTTATTTCGACTCCCAAGCCGCCAGTGCGCGCTTTAACTTTTCCCGCCCTCTCAGGACGTTGGTTTTCACCGTCCCGAGCGGAATGTCCAAAACGCGCGCGGCTTCATCATGCGATAATCCGTTCTGACAGCAAAGCAAAACCGCCGAGCGTTCGTGGAGCGGGAGAATTTGCAACGCTTGCATAAGGTCGTGTCTCAGGGCCGGGTCGACGGTTTGGGGATCGTGCTCGGCCTGCCATTTGGCTTCGTCGATTCCCACGAGCTCTTTCCGGCGCCGCGCGTCTTCGCGGAAGCAGTTATAGGCGATGCGATAGAGCCAGGTGGAGAAACGCGCTTCGCCCCGGAAGCTACGGATATGTTTGTAAGCGCGCAAAAATGTCTCCTGCGCGAGATCGTCGGCCAGCGCCACATCGGTGCGCGTGAGCTGGCGGAGCAAACCTCGCACGGTCGATTGATGGCGCCGGACCAATTCCGCGAAGGCGTGGTGATCGTCATCGAGGAGGACTCTGGCGACGAGGTCTGCATCCGTCAGCTCCACGCGCCGAGATTAGGGCAGCGGGGGAACGTTGTCTTTCTTTCCTTCGAGCTTCCAGACCAGCAGGTAACCGGCGCCGATCAGGAAAGGAATCAAGCCAATGCTCCAAGCGCCTCCTTCCCAGTCATTGACGGCAGCGAGAAAGAGCATGACGCCCAGACCAATCATCAGCAGCACAATGCCGCGACGCATATCCGACCGTTGCCGAACGGCAGGCGGCGGATTGAGCAAGGCGGCCGGGACTTCCTGCCCTTTCTCCACCATTGCGCGCACCGTCCGATGCAGCGCGCGCGACTTGTACATGCTGAAATACATGATGACGAAAACAATTCCGATCGGTGTTGCGAAGAGCGCAAAAACGGAGAGCGCAACGATCGGGATGACAGCATCGGGAATTGCATCATTCGAGCTGTGGTGCCGGTTCTCGTCGTTGTCCTTGTCCTCCTCGTCGCCGGAATCGCCGACCGTCATCGAAAAATGATGTTTCTTGAACTGCTTGCGCACGTCCCGCTGAATCCGCTCGGCTAATGGATCCCGCGGAGTAGCAGAGGTGGCTGCTGCAGGCGAGATTGCGCTTTGGCTGGGGGTGGCAGTGGGAAATATGCTGACCGACGGCGTCGCGGCCACGGCGCCGGAGAACGGTGCAGCGCTCTGGCTCGGCGAGGTTACCGGTGTGACGCTGGGACCTACGGATGGGCTTTGCCCGAGAGCGTTCAGCACGAATGGCACGGAGCAAAGACAAGCGAGAAGTAGTGATTTCATAGGTATCGTTTGCCAGTGAGATGCGGGCTGAGGCGGTTTCAGATTCAAGAAAATCAGCGCCAAAACGCTCCCGCGGCGAATAAAGCCTTGCACGTCCAAAGGCCGTGGAGATTATCCCTTGCCTGCTGCGGGTGTAGCTCAGTGGTAGAGCACCTCCTTGCCAAGGAGGACGTCGCGAGTTCGAGTCTCGTCACCCGCTCCCCTCCTCGACCCCCAGGAGCTTCCTCAGAAGCTAAATCCGAATTTTGTTAGAAGTCATCTCGTATGTTCGCGCGCGAAAGGGGCACGGAGATGGCAGAAGTTTCAACCGGCGGTAGGCGGATTAGGTTGCGGCCGCCTTATTTCTCAATGTTCTTCGGCGCGAGATCAGCCACGATTTTTTCGAAACGCGGGTCACCGCGCAACGCATCCCAGTAAGGGTGCAGTTTCAGGTTGCCATAGCTCAAAGTGCTCGGGATTTGCAGCGTCGCCGCAATCTGCTGGAGGGCGAGTTCTTTTTCGCCACTCCAGAGATAGATGACGGCGAGGTATTTCATTATCTCTGCGCCATCGATTGAGTCTTTCGTGATCGGCAGTAGCTCGAC
>DASYVG010000293.1:0-2441 GCA_035937255.1 Chthoniobacterales bacterium
ATCTCGGCATCTTCCAGTGGTTTTCCGAGCTGCACGAGCCGCACAGCTCTCATACGCGCCTTACTCGAAATTCACAATGCTGCATCAATCTGATAATCAGCCTGATATCACAACAAGGTACCGGACCGAACTGCAATCCTAACGGTCGGCCCCGAAAAATCTTTGAGCCAGCAACATGCCGATCGCCATCGCCGGCACGAAGAGCAGCGCTTGCACCTACGCACAAGGCTTCGGCGTCACAAGTCGGTTCGGAGAGCGCCCAGATTGGCGAGCGCAGGTCCGGGGCAGAACCCGCCCAATCCCCAGCCCCGACCGAAAATCGCGGCCCCGATTACAAACCGACGGTCAATCGGCGCCGATGCAGCCAAGGGCAGCTTCAGGCCGTCGAAACGGCGCAAGACCAGCATTCCCAGTCCATAGACGCCGACCGCACCGGCCATGACGAAGAGCAGCGCCGGGTCCCAGGCGCCAAAGACATCGAGAAATCCGATCACCCGCGCCGGATCGGTCATCCCCGAGACCGCGAGCCCCGACCCGAAGAAGCCGCCGGCCACGAGAAAAAGAACCAATTTCCCCGCCTTCATAAGTTTACTCGGTTATAGATGAAAACCGTCACCATCGCCGCCGCCACGAAGATGAGCGTCGCCACGATCGAATCTTTCGCGCCCATCCCGACCCCGCAAACTCCGTGGCCGCTCGTGCAACCTCCGCCGAGGCGGGTGCCGAATCCGACGAGCAAACCCGCCGCGGCCATGACACCGAGCGGGCGCATCGGTCGAAAAATTGCTGCGCTTTGCCACAGCGCAAAACTCAGCGCGGCGCCGCCAATCAGGCCCAAGAGAAACACTGCCCGCCATGCCTTGTCGGGCGTTGCCGGCACGAGGAGGCGACCGAACACACCGGAGATGCCTGGAATCTTTCCGCTCAATACGGTCGCGAGCAGGCTGGCGAGACCGATCAGGATTCCCCCGATCAGGGGGTTCAAGAGCGTGTAATGGTTCATCAGCCGGAATCCTGGCGACGTCTAAAATTAACGGTCCGGCCAAACGTGCGCCACGTTTTTCCACGATATGCAATCCCATCTTTTAACAGCAGCCGGCGCGAAGCCAGGGGTTAGAGCTAACATCTCCTTACGATCGCCTCGATCGACAATGGAAGCGCCACGCTAACTAATACTGTTGATCAATGCCCTTAAGGCTGCCGGTCTACGGAATTTAATATCGCGAGACGCGCCGTATCAATTCGATCAAGCCAGCGTCCGCCCTGATTTTTCGTGAGTCCCGCGACGTAAGCCCTTGATGTTAAACGGGGGTAATCCAGGTTCAGACCCTGCATCGCGCACCACTCTGTGATCATCTTTCACGATCCCCGCTGCACGGATTACTACCGATCAGGCGATCCCGAACGCCCAACCCGCATCGCGAAAACGGTCCCCGTGCTCCAGGAGCGACATGCCTCCTGGGAATGGCGCGCGCCGGAAGCGGCCACGGATAAGATGCTGCGGCGCGCGCATACTGCGGAACACATCGACAGTATCAAAACCGCGGCAGCGGATTTCGACGCGGACACGCCGGCCCATCCCCATATCCATGAACATGCCGCCCGCGCGGCAGGCTCGGCGGTTGAGGCGGCGATGGCTGCGATCGGAGGACAACGCGCCTTTAGTCTGATGCGACCTCCTGGACATCATGCGACTCGCACCCGCGCGATGGGATTCTGTTACTACAGCAACATCGCCGTGGCCGCGCTGGAAGCGATTGCGACCAAAGTCGAACGCGTGGCGATCTGGGATTTCGACGCGCATCACGGCAACGGTACGGAAAATATTGTCGCAGATAACCCGCGCTTCGCCTTCGCGTCCGTCCATCAATTTCCCGGCTATCCGGGCACCGGCACGAAGTCATTCGGAAACATAACGAACTTTCCGGTCGCGCCACTGAGCGCACGCACCAAGCACGTCGCCGCGGCCGAGCAATCACTGCAGACGCTGCTGCAGTTCGATCCTGATCTCCTGCTCGTATCGGCAGGATTCGATGCCTACTCGGGCGACCCGATCACAGAGATGACACTTGAGATCGATGACTTCGCGACCTTCGGGCGCTGGCTGCGGGAAATCGATCTGCCGGTGGCTGCGGTTCTAGAAGGCGGCTACAGCGGTGAACTGCCGGAGCTGATCGACGCTTTTCTCTCCGCTTGGTAGCGGCACTGTAGAGAATGACAAAAGTTCGCTCGCAACGCTCGCGGTGGCGGTGAATATTCGAGCCCGATCGGGCCGTAGCACAGCTTGGTAGTGCGCTTGAATGGGGTTCAAGAGGTCGTGGGTTCGAATCCCGCCGGCCCGACCACCTGTAACCCCTTGTGGCTGAAAGCGATTACAGCTGATCCTCGACGGCGAAATGGCAATGAAGGCAACGTTGATTGCCCGAATACTGCCCACAAAA
>DASYVG010000294.1:0-3784 GCA_035937255.1 Chthoniobacterales bacterium
GATCCGCCCGCGCGCCGGCCCATCCTCGATTCGGGGTTCTTCGCCTTGCCAGTAGTTCATCGCCAGCACGACCACACTGCGAATTCCGGGAAGAACTTCATCGGGATCCAAACGCTTCTCCTCACTGCGTGCCATCCATGCCATCTCGCCGGCGGAGCCCTCGTTGAGCCACAGCTTGAATTCGGAGGCGTGCCGCGGAGGTGCGGCTGGGGCCACGCGGCACGAGTCGAAACCCAGCTCGCGCGCGCGGAAAGCGAGCTCAGCCTTCAGCGCGAAAGTTTCGGGCGCACTGGATGCAGGACGCGCGGCCTGCATCGAATTGATCGTTGGCGTCATTGTTTCGCTAGGCGCGCGGCCGCGATGCCGCGCAGCACCAGTTCCACAACCTGCGGGATCGAACATCGCGAAGTATCGATGCTGACATCGGCTGCCTCTTCGTAAATTGGCTTTCGCGCCGTGTATAACTCATGCAGCGTGGTGCGCGGATCCGCTGTGCGCAGCAGCGGCCGGTTATCGCGCCGTGAAACCCGCTGCGAGAGTGTCTCTTCATCCGCAAAAAGATGCACGATGAGACCAAGTCGCTGCAACACCTCCACGTTTGCCTTCCGCAAAACAATGCCACCACCCGTCACCACCACCACCGGCTTGCCACCAGACAACTTTTCCAGCGATTCAGCCTCCATCACACGGAATCTCTCTTCGCCCAGTTGCTCGAAAATTTCCGGTATCCCACGACCGGCGTGAGCTCGAATCATCTCATCGGTATCAAGACAGACAACGCCCAGCCGCGCGGCCACGGCGCGGCCGACGGCTGATTTCCCGCTTCCCATGAAGCCGATCATTACGATCGCCTGGCCGCAGCTTCGCATCGGCGGCACTATCGAAGCGCAGTCCGGCGATGCAATCCACGAACGCAGCCTTCGGCATCAGAATTACCTTTGCAATCGCGCCCGTTGCGGGGAACTGGTGGAGCGCAGGCATGGTGAAAAACGCACACCCGCTCGTTGCAGTAGTGATGGGCAGCTCGTCCGATTGGGAGACGATGCGTCACTGCGTCGATCTTTTGTCGGAACTGGCGGTCGCACACGAACACCGGATCGTTTCGGCCCATCGCACTCCGGAACTAATGGCGGAATTCGCACGCGCCGCAGCGGGTAGGGGAATCCAGGTCATCATCGCCGGCGCCGGCGGCGCGGCTCACCTGCCGGGGATGGTGGCGGCGCACACGTGGATTCCTGTTCTCGGCGTGCCGATTCAATCGCACGCGTTGCATGGGGTCGATTCGTTGCTTTCGATCGCGCAGATGCCAGCAGGCGTGCCAGTCGGAACACTCGCCATCGGCGTTTCCGGGGCCAAGAACGCGGCCTTGCTCGCGGCCAGTATTGTCGGTCTCGGCGACCCCTCGATACGCGCCAGAGTGGAAGCGTTTCGTCAGCAGCAGACGGACGCGGTGCTCGCGCAGCGGGTGCCATGATGCAGCAGTTTTTGCCCGGCGCCACGATCGGCGTGATGGGCGGTGGCCAACTCGGACGCATGTTTGCGATGGCGGCGCGGCGGATGGGTTACCGCGTCCATGTTTTCACGCCGGACGAAGACAGCCCGGCCGGTCAGTTTGCGGATGCGACCACGACCGCTTCCTACGCGGATGAAGGGGCCGTCGGTCGCTTTGCGCGGCAGATTGATGTGCTCACATTTGAGTTCGAAAATATTCCGGCCCAAACCATCGACCGGTGCGCTGCGCAGTGCGTGGTGCGCCCCGACGGCGCCATTCTGAATACCGCGCAAAATCGGCTGTGCGAGAAAACATTTTTGTCCCAAGAGAATTTGCCGGTGGCTTCTTTCCGAGCCGTTCGTAGTGCCGCGGAATTAGCGGCAGCTCTCGACCAAATTGGGCGACCGGCGATTCTTAAGAGTGCTTCTTTCGGCTACGATGGGAAAGGACAGCGGCGCATTTCTGCGCAGGAAAACGTGGATGAAATCTGGGCCTCTCGTCCCGGCGATGAACTGATTTTAGAGCGTGCGGTCGATTTCGAGAAAGAAGTTTCCGTTCTCGTGGCCCGAGGCGCCGACGGCTCTGTCTCTACTTTTCCCGTTTGCGAAAACGCGCACCGCAATCACATCCTCGATGTGACTTCAGTGCCGGCAAAGATCGAGCCCGCGGTGGAAAAGAATGCGGCTCTTCTCGCGCGGACAATCGCGGAACAACTCGGTCTCGTCGGACTGCTGGCGGTCGAAATGTTCCTCCGCTCCGACGGTGAACTGCTGGTGAACGAACTTGCTCCGCGTCCCCACAACTCCGGTCACTGGTCAATCGAGGGCTGCGCGACCAGCCAATTTGAACAGCAAGTGCGAGCCGTTTGCGGACTGCCGCTGGGCACCACAGAAATCTTGCAGCCGACCGCCATGGCAAACCTTTTGGGGGACGTCTGGCAAAATGGCGAACCGCAGTGGGCGCGGGCCTTACGCACGCCCGGCGTCCATTTACATCTTTATGGGAAACGAGAGCCGCGACCCGGACGCAAGATGGGACATCTGACGGCTACGGCCAGCAGCGCGGATGCAGCCGTCAGAAAAGTGCTGCAAGCGCGGGCGGCTCTCGGCGAGACGATGACTTGAAGACGCGCGTCGTCTCCGCACATTCAGCGGCCGAAAAAGAAAGTGCGATCGCGGAGGCGGTGCACCTTTTGCGCAGCGGCGAACTCGTAGCTCTACCTACGGAAACAGTTTATGGCTTGGCGGCAGATGCTCTGAACGTTTCCGCAGTCCTGAAGATTTTCGAGGCGAAGCATCGACCGCGCTTCGATCCCCTGATCGTTCATGTCGGCAGCATCGAGATGGCGGAAAGAATCGCCGAAATTCCCGGTGCTAGCTCGGATTTGATCCGCGCTCTGATGTGGCGATTCTGGCCGGGACCGCTCACCTTTGTCCTCCCGCGGCGCGAAGTAATTCCCGATGTGGTTGCAGCCGGTCTCGCGACGGTGGCGGTGAGAGTGAGCGCGCATCCAGTTTTCTCCGCGGTTGTGGCTGAGTATGGCGGCGCGCTCGCGGCGCCGAGCGCGAATCGATTTGGCCGGATCAGTCCGACGACCGCTGAACATGTGCATGACGAATTGGACAGTCGCATTCCGCTGATCGTGAATGGCGGCCCGACCGCTCACGGACTTGAATCTACGATTGTTGCGATTCGACATGGGCAGATCGAACTGCTGCGTCGCGGCCCGATCACCGAGGAGGAACTGGAACGGTTTGGAAAAGTCGTGGTTCCGGAGATTGGTTCGCGCGTGGAAGCGCCGGGGGGCTCGCCGTCACACTACGCACCGCGTACTCCGCTTACTCTGGTCGAGACTGCCGCTCGATTCTCTATGCCGCCCGAAAAACGTTGCGGATTATTGGCGTGGAATGTGGCAACGGACAAAGATCGATTCGCGGAAGTTCGGGTTCTTAGTGCCGAACAAAATCTGATTGAAGCGGCCACAAATCTTTTCCGTCTCCTCCGCGAACTCGATCAAGCTGGGCTCGATCTGATCGTGGCAGAGAATGTTCCCGAGCATGGTCTGGGAGCAGCCATCATGGATCGGCTCCGCCGCGCCGCGGCGCGCTGATCGAAAGCTATCCGCAGGAAAACGTTTGGCATTCTGAGCCGCAGCCATGCAGTTGGCATTGGGTTCTTACGCAGGGAACGCTGAGAACGCAGAGTTTTCGGGAAGGGCTGAGAGAAAGGATTTCGATCACCGTTCGATGGGGACCGTCCCGGTCTCAGCGCTCTCGGCTTCCTCTGCGGTAA
>DASYVG010000295.1:0-7470 GCA_035937255.1 Chthoniobacterales bacterium
CCTTCTCTCCTCGACGGAGGGGACTCAGGTGAGGGCACAATCCGAGTCAGCCTCATTAGATCAGCCGAGCCATTCGTCAGCTCCTGGTCGTTCGCGAAAAAGCGGAAACCGAGAGCGCGCGCCATGCCCAATCCGCCGTCGTTGGTCGCGCTACCGCCGAGGCCGATGATGATTTCACGCGCGCCGCATTCGACGGCGGCACGCAGCATCTGCCCGACGCCGAAGGTGTTTGCGCGCATGACGTCGCGATCAGGAGGCGTGATACGCCATATGCCAGCCGCTGCGCTCATTTCGATCACCGCAATCGCCGAGTCGCGCAGCCAGACGTAGCGAGCTTCGATCGGGCGCCCTAACGCATCCTGCGCCGCGCACGTCATCCATTCGCCGCCACGAACATTGCGAATTACCTCCGCCGTTCCCTCGCCTCCGTCCGCCACGGGGAGAATGTCGATCTGCGCGTCCGGCGCGTCGTCGCGAATTCCAGCGGCAATGTGCTCCGCCACCTCGCGGGCGGCCAGCGATCCTTTGAACTTATCGGGCGCAACGAGAAACCGCACCGCCAACCATGAAGCGCGTTCCCGCGCCTGTCATCCCGAGCGAAGCGAGGGACCTCGCAGTCACACGAGTACTAGCGAGCCCTCGCCATCTCTCGTGTCTCGCGATGACAAGCCGCGCGATCAGAAATTACAGCGCGATTCACAAACTCATTAAACCGCAGAGAGCGCAGAGGCTGGAATCGTTTTCACTCTGCGATCTCTGCGTCCTCTGCGGTAAAAATCTTACGCTTTTAATTTCCGCTCCAGAACCTCGCCCGCCAGCTGCGGGTTCGCCTTGCCTTTCGACAGTTTCATGACCTGACCTTTCAGAAAATTGAGCGAAGCCGCGTTCCCGGCTCTGAAATCAGCCGCCGGCTTCGGATGGGCCGCCATCACTTCATCACAAAATCTCTCGATCGCGGCGGTGTCGCTCACTTGCTCGATCCCTTTCTCCTTCACAATCAGAGCCGCGTCTTTTCCGCTCGCAAACATTTCTGCGAAGACGTCTTTGCCCTGTTTGCCGCTGATTTTTCCGCTCTCGATCAAAGCGACCAGCTCGTCGAGCGCCGCCGGCGGAATCGGACAGTCATCGATCGATTTGCCAGCCGCGCCGAGAGCGCTCAGCAAGTCGTTCAAGATCCAGTTGGCGACGTTCTTCGGCTTCTGCGAGTCGCATGCCGCCGTCTCGAAGTAGCGCGCGAGCGCCAAATCGTCCGCGAGCACGCCGGCGTCGTAGGAGCTGATCTGATACTGCTCGATGAATCTGGCGCGCTTCGCCTTCGGCAGCTCGGGGACACGCGCCCGCGCGTCTGCCAGCAACACTTCGCTCTTCACAGGCACCAGATCCGGATCAGGGAAATAGCGGTAGTCGTGCGCGGATTCTTTCGTGCGCATCAGGAAAGTTTCGCCCTTCGCTTCATCCCAGCCACGAGTTTCCTGATGCAGCGTCTCACCGTTCTCGAGGGCCCTTGTCTGTCGCCCGATTTCGAACGCGAGCGCGCGCCGGACGCCGCTGATCGAATTCATATTCTTGATCTCGATCTTGGCGCCGAACTCCGCCTGCGTTTCGGGCCGCACCGACACATTACAATCGCAACGCAATTGCCCCTTTTCCATATCGGCATCGCTCACGCCGCCGTAAATCAGGATCTGTTTGAGCGAGGTAAGAAACGCGAATGCTTCCTCCGGCGAGGCGATCTCCGGTTGCGTGACGATCTCCATCAGGGGCGTGCCGGCGCGGTTGAAATCGATCCCGGTGCTCGCTTCGAAGTGGAAACTTTTCGCGACATCTTCTTCGAGGTGGATCCGCACCAGGTGCACCTCCTTGTCCGATGTCGCGATCGTCTTCTGCGCGTCCTTTGGATAGGCCAGATCGTGCAACGGCACCTTGCCGTTCGCACACAGCGGCATGTCGTACTGCGAGATCTGATAGTTCTTCGGCATGTCCGGGTAGAAATAGTTTTTTCGGTCGAACTTGCAGAGCGCCGCGATCTCGCAGTCGAGCATTAGACCGGTCAGCACCGTCATACGGAGCGCCTCGTGGTTCATCGCGGGCAGCGCGCCGGGCAACCCGAGGCATATCGGACAGGTGTGAGAGTTCGGCTCGGCTCCGAATTCCGCCGGACAGCCGCAGAACATTTTGGAACGCGTCTTCAGCTGCACGTGCACTTCCAGGCCGATGGTCGTCAGATACCTCATCGCGAGATCTTGCCGCGGAAAGTTGCGTGCATGACTGGCGGCGGCAAACTCAATTGCGTTGCAACGCGTAGTCCAGCGCGCGGTCGAGATCGAAATGCTTCACGCGATCGAGGAGCGTCGGATCGTTGAGCGCATCGATCAGGCGCTCATTGCGCATCAAATCGAGGAAGCGACCCTGCGAAACCAATTCCCCGATGGCCGGGTCATTCTGGAGTGCAACGATCTTCGGATGCTGCGCCAAAGCACGCGCACCTGGATAGGCCAGAAACCGTTCCGCGCTGGCGGGCGTTGCGAATACCTCGCCGACTTTGCCGATCGTCTGGTAAACGCCGGTCGGCATCGCGTCCGTCTTCCGGACCGCTTCACCGATCGGTCCAAGTTCCACGGAGTTTTTCAAGCGCGCGAGCAGCGCGGTTAACGCCTCGGCCCCCGCCGCAGGTCGCGCGGCTGCGCTATGGTACTCACCCTCTTGTCGCGCGCGACTCTCCTGAAACGGAACGCTGCGTCGGGCTTGCGAGCGCACCTGCGCATCCGCGATCGCTCCGACCGAACGCACCCCGATCAGGATCAACCAGATAAAAAACAATCCGAAGAAAATACCGCAGACCGCGCCACTCGCCCCGAAGGCCAGCCGAACGGCACGGGAGGCGTGCTGATCGGTGCGCTTGAACAGGATCGTGCCGATGCCAGTGACAGTGACGTAAACGAGCAAAGCCAGAACGGCTCCGGCGATGCTCGAAAGAATCAGATCGGGCGCTTTGATCGTGTCGCGCAAATACGGAGCCGCGGCACGGCCGCCAAAATAAGCCGTCGCGTACGCTCCGATTACCGCGGCGAGACGCACAAGTTGGCGCGGAAGACCGAGTCTCCAGCCACGCAGCACCTCCAATAAGATGAACGCGGCGGCGAACGAGACGAAAACCGTCTGCCAGAGCGGCGAACCGGCGGTCAGCGGATTGTTGTTCACTGCACAACCACGGAACCGGCAACGGCGCGCTGACGCAAGATGTGGTCGCACAAGACGAGTGCGGTCATGGCCTCGACGATGGGCACCGCACGCGGCAAAACACAGGGATCATGACGGCCGCGCGCGGCCAGCGTGGTCTCGTCGCCGGTCGCAGTCACCGTCTTCTGCTCACGGGCGATCGTCGACGTCGGTTTGAAGGCCACGCGGAAAATGATGTTCTCCCCGTTCGTGATTCCACCCTGCACGCCCCCGGAATTATTCGTGCTTGTGCTGATTTTTCCGCCGCGGGATTCGAAAGGGTCGTTGTGTTGCGAGCCCTTCATGCGCGTGGCTGCGAAACCCGAGCCGATCTCGAAACCTTTGCTGGCGGGCACACTCAGCATCGCTTTCGCAAGTTCGGCGTCGATCTTATCGAAGACCGGCTCGCCCAAGCCTGCTGGCACACCGCGCACGATCGCTTCGATAACTCCACCCAGCGAATCGCCCTCCGTGCGTGCCTGCTCGATCGCGGCAATCATGCGCGCCGCTGCCGCAGTATCGGGACAACGCACCAGATTGCTCTCGATCATCGCGGTCGTCACGACAGCGCTGTGGATCGACGCCCTGACGTCGTGGACTGAGGAAACATAGGCGAGGATTTCGAGCTGCGGAAAAATCTCACTCAATACTCTCCTGGCGACCGCGCCGGCCGCCACCCGTCCGATCGTTTCGCGCGCCGAAGCGCGCCCGCCCCCTTGCCAGTTGCGAATGCCGTACTTCGCCTCGTAAGTGAAATCCGCATGCGAAGGTCGAAAGGTGTCGCGCAGCTCAGCGTAGGCTTCCGGGCGCGCGTCGTTGTTCATCACCAAAATAGAAATTGGCGTGCCGAGCGTCTGCCCTTCAAAGACGCCTGAGAGAATGCGGCAGCGATCCGCCTCATCGCGCGAAGTGACAATTGTGCTTTGCCCAGGCCGACGGCGATCGAGTTCGACCTGAATGTCGGCCTCGCTGATCTGGATCCGCGGCGGACACCCGTCGATCACCACTCCGACCCCGCCGCCATGCGATTCGCCCCACGTCGTGATGCGAAACAGCTGGCCGAAGCTGTTGCCCATCCTAAATGACAGCGAGCGCGGTTCGGAGGTCGTCGATCAGATCGCGCACGTCCTCCACGCCGACCGAAAGCCTAACGAGTGAGTCAGTGATCCCGAGCGCCGCGCGCTGCTCGGGCGGAACGGAGCCGTGGGTCATGAGCGCGGGATGATTGATCAGGCTTTCGACGCCGCCCAGACTCTCCGCCAGTGAGAAGAGGTGCGTCTTCTCGAGGAAGCGCCGCGTTCCCGCCAGATCGGTCTTGAGCACGATGGTGATCATGCCGCCGAAGGCGCGCATCTGCTGGCGCGCGAGATCGTGCTGCGGATGCGATTTGAGCCCCGGGTAACGGACGGAGGCGATTTTCGGCTGCTCATCCAGCCAGCGCGCGATCTCGATTGCGTTTGTGCAGTGCCGCTCCATGCGCAGCGCGAGCGTTTTCAGTCCACGAAGCGCCAGAAAGCTGTCAAACGGCCCCGCGATTGCGCCGACCGCGTTTTGCAAAAACGCAATCTGATCGGCCAGCTCCTTGTTCTCGCCGACCACGATTACACCGCCGACCATGTCGGAATGACCGTTTAGATATTTCGTCGCGGAATGGATCACCATGTCGAATCCCATCTCGATGGGGCGCTGGATCCACGGACTCGCGAACGTGTTGTCCGAAACGGTGATGACATTGTGAGAGAGCGCGATTTTCGCGATGGCCTGCAGATCGATCACCTTTAACAACGGATTGCTCGGAGTTTCCACCCAGATCATGCGCGTGTTCGGCTTGATCTCGCGCTCAAGTCGCTCCGCGTCGGTTAGGTCCACGAAGGTAAAATCGAGGTTCGCGGAGCGGCGGCGGACGCGTTCGAATAATCGGAACGTTCCACCGTAGAGGTCATCACTGACGACGATGTGCGAGCCGCTATCGAGCGCATCGAGCGCCGTCGCCATGGCCGCGAGTCCCGAGGCGAAAGCCCAGCCGCGCGTGCCGCTCTCCAAGTCGGCGATACAACGTTCGTAGGCGCTGCGGGTCGGGTTGATGGAGCGCGCGTAGTCGTAGCCTTTGTGCTTCGCCGGACTTTCCTGGACGTAGGTGGACGTTTGGTAAATCGGCGTCATGATCGCGCCGGTCGAGGGATCGGGACTTTGGCCCGCGTGGATGACGCGGGTCGCGAATTCGTGCTGTTTATTCATTTAAGAATACTCGCGCTCGATCGGGGCGGATGACGCCGACATGTTGCGGCGGAGGTAGGAGAGCAGATCCGTCCGCGTGATCAAGCCGAGGAACTTATCGCCGTCCATTACGATCGCGACGCGGCCGCGATCGAAGACGGCGAGAAGATCCGGAATGTTCGCCTTCGGCGGCAAGGTCTCGAGCTTGTCCGTCATCGCCGTCCGCACCGGCTCGTTGAACTGCACCGGATCCCGATTCACTTTCACGAGCAGGTCCGATTCATCGAGAATTCCAACAGCGCGGCCGTTCTCATCGAGCACGGGAACCTGGGAGAGATCCGCCGATTGCATGCGCTTGAACGCCGTCAGTAGCGTGTCGGTGGGGCCGACCGAAATGACTTCGCCGGCTTCATATCGATGCGTGATCAGATCGCACAGATCACCGTGCGGCGGCCGCCGGACGAATCCTTGCTCGGCCATCCAGAAGTCGTTGTACATCTTCGAGAGATATTTATTTCCCGTGTCGCAGACAAAAGTGACAACGCGTTTGCGTTCCGTTTGCTCACGACAGTAGCGGAGCGCGCCTGCGACTAATGTGCCGGTCGAGGAACCACCCAGGATTCCTTCCTGCCGCAAGAGTTCGCGCGCGACGGCGAAGCTTTCGGCATCATCGATCTCGTAGGCGCTCGTCACGTACGACATGTCCGCGATGTCGGGAATGAAATCCTCCCCAATCCCTTCCACGGCCCAGCTGCCGGCCTGCGCCAGCTCGCCGGTTTTAGTCCATTCATAAAGAATCGAGCCAGTCGGATCGGCCAGCACGATCTCCAAGCCCGGGCGCACTCTTTCGAAAAACCGTCCCAGCCCCGTCAACGTTCCGCCCGAGCCGACGCCGACGACGACGGCATCGACGTGATGCCGCATCTGCTCCCAAATTTCCGGTCCGGTCGAGCGTTCGTGCGCGAGCGGATTTGCCGGATTACCAAATTGATTCACGTAGAAACCGCCGGGGATCTCCTGTGCGAGTCGCGCCGCGACATCCTGGTAATATTCCGGATGGCCGCGCGTCACATCGGATCGTGCCAGCCGCACCTCCGCCCCGAGCGCGCGGACGTGGGCAATTTTTTCCTGCGACATCTTGTCCGGAATCACGAGGATGATCCGGTAGCCTTTCGCGCCTGCAATCAAAGCGAGACCGAGGCCGGTGTTGCCGGCAGTTGCTTCGACGATTGTCCCGCCGGGCTTCAGTTGCCCTTCACTTTCCGCCGCTTCCACCATTGCCAGCGCGACGCGATCTTTAATCGAGCCGGTTGGGTTTTGATTCTCCAGTTTGACGAAAAGCTGGCACGGGCCGGTGTCGATTCGCGTGATCTCGACGAGAGGAGTGTCGCCAATCAGGGAAAGAATGGCGGGTGGTTTTTGACGCGTCAGATCTGGTGCGACTGGAACTTCAATCATGCCGCAAACAGACTGAGCTTCTCGTTGGGATAATCAATCGCGACTTTGTAGTGGCGCAGGAAATTGTAGCCGACAATGCCGTCCAGCTTCACACCAGTCGCGTGGCTCAGCATCTCAGCAACGGGGACTTCGCGCTACCGGAGGAGCCGCGAGCGACATCGGGAGACGCTCAGGGCGCCGGAGTTTCCCCGCTATGCGACCACTCGGAATTGCTGTCGGCGAGGAACTGCTGCAACACATCGAAATGGACCTCACCATAATTGAGCGCGTATCGCAGATCTCCACCTTTGTAGACCCAGGTCGTCGGAATCCAACTGAGTGGCAGACCGGCGAGTTGTTTGATTCTTCCGGCGCCGCGCGGGCCGGGATCGGCTAGAATATTCACGTTCGGCTGATCCCCGATCTCGAATTTCTTGAGCATTACGCGGCCATCCTCCCCTGCGTTCCAGACGGAGATGAACAGGAACTTTGTGTCGGGGTTTTCCTTGATTATCTTCGCCCAGCCGCCGCTCTTTAACTCGGCCAGGCAGTTCGAACACCACGGCGCCCAAAGGTGGACCACGGTGAGTCCCTGCG
>DASYVG010000296.1:0-2822 GCA_035937255.1 Chthoniobacterales bacterium
GCCGAAGAAAAATCGGTCGAAGTGTCGCCGCAACTGACAGAGCGCTATCAGCCGATCGACTTTTTGCGCAACTTCAACGTCGTCGACACCCCGGGCACGAACACGATGGTGCTGGAGCATCAAAAGATCACGGAAGGTTTCGTGCCCCGTGCCGACCTCGCCCTATTTGTGTTCTCTGTCGTGAATCCCTGGACGCAATCAGCGTGGGATTTCCTGCATTTCGTGCAGAAGAAATGGCTGAAAAATGTAGTCTTCGTGTTGCAACAAGCGGATCTGCGCAACCCGACGGAGATCGACGTAATCCGGCGCCACCTGCAGGATACCGCCCTGCAAAAGCTTGGTTTTGCGCCTCCCATTTTCGCGGTTTCGGCGCGGAAAGCTTTGGCCGCGCGCACATCGATGCCACCGAACGAAATGCTTTGGAAAGAAAGCCAGTTCGGTCCGCTGGAGGACCAGATCAATCGCACGGTCACTGATTCGGGCGCGCGGGTGCTGAAGCTGCAATCCGCCGCCCGCACGGCACAAGTGATCCTCGGCGAACTTGCAGCCGAAATCCGAGGAAGCTTCAACGTAATTGTGCGCGACGAGGATAACCTGGCTCGTCTGGAGCACTTGCTCGAGATACGGAAGGAACAGACGCAGCGACAGATTGCCGGTTTTCTACGCGGAGTGGAACAGGCTTGCGCCCGCGCGGCGACACAGGGGATCAAGTTGCTGGAGGAGAAACTCTCCTTTTGGAAAACGTGGCGGCTCGTCTGGAGTCGCGGTGACTGGCAACGGGAGTTTCAGACGGAAGTGGAACTAAAGATCCGTGAGACGGTTCAGCCCCAGGTGGAAAACGCGGTGCAATTGCTCGAATCTGATCTGCGTAATCTTTGGCCGCAGCTACAGGATACGATTGAAGTGCAATTCGGCTCGGACGTGCACAGCCGCGTCGGCAAAACCGTTCCCGATTTTGCGCGACAGCGCCGCGAAATCCTCCAGTCGGTTCAACTCGCGCTCGTGGAACGGGTGGCGGAAAAAGGAACGGAAGAACAACTGGCTCGCATGTTTCGCGAGACCGCCACCTGGCTCCGCTTGCCTGCGGGGGTCGCGGCGGCTGGCGGTATCGTGGCCCTGATCGCGGCGATGAGCAGTGCGGCGATCGCCGATGTCACCGGCGTGCTGGCCGCTTCTGCGGCGGTCATCGGCACAATCGTGGCCTTCAGTCAGCGACGAAAAATTCTCGGTGTTTATGAGAAGCAGATGACCGCGAAGCAGACCGAGCTGGTTCAAACAATCGAGGGACAAATGGAGCACGCGATACAACTGTTTTATCAGGACGTCGCACAGACGTTTCAGCCGCTGGCCGCATTCTGCACGGCAGAACGGCAGCGGTATGAACCGATGCTAAAGAGAATCGAAGAAATTGAAAGCGCGCTGGCCCATCTTGCGGGGCGCCTCGGGCGGGGCGAGTAGGCGAAGTCGGCAGACACCAAATGGACATCCGACCGGATGTTATTTCTTGGCCTTATCGGTTGATTCCTGCGCAAGCCGCTGTTCAGACTGCCGCTTCGCGAGGACGAAATGATTATTGTCGCCGTAGGTGCGCCATGGCCCGGCTGGCACGTCGCGCACCTCCAGAAACTGCCAGTCGGTCACATCGGTCGGTTGCAGGCCAAGATAATCACGCACCGCAGGAGAAACATCGAGCCCGGCACCGCGATTCAAATTCGGCTTCGGTCGCTCGTTTTGAAAGACATACTGAAAATGATCGGTCCGAAACGGCCCGCAATCTTCCCACTGCGCATAACAAGTGCGGTTCCCTTTGCGAATAGCTATCCAGCGATCTTTGCAGACCGAGTGGCCGGGCTGCGTGTAGGCCTGCTTGAACCACGGGATGACCAGCGCCGCCTCGGGTTTAAACTGGCCATGAGTGACGTCGTTGTAGGGCAACGCGCAATAAAACGGATTCTGACGAGGGACGAACGAGACCGGAACGTAGTTTCGCCGCGACGAAGCGTCGGGCGTATCAAACCCGCCGTAATGTGAGATCCACTCCGCGTCCCAGGAACTCTTCACATTCGGGACTGGGTTGTTAGCCGTTGGCTGTTCCCCAATCCAGAAGACAGTCGTCACGATGCTCGTCTTCCAGGCAAACCGCGTCATCGAAGTTTTCGAGGTCGTGGGGATAAAGACCTGCGGTTCTACTTTCAGAATCGCCTGATCGCGCAGTTTCATCGCATACTTCGCAAAATCTGAGGCGCTCTCGTAGGGCGATTGGGCGTAAGTCGTCCCTGCGCCAAGCGTTACGAGAAGCCCGTATGCTAAAAGTCGTCTCATCGTTCTCGTACCGGCCTTGTCCCTATTCGAAAAGCAAACCTGCGGCAAGTCGTTTTCCTCTTGGGGGACTCAAGCTGCCGTACGTCCTTAGCTTGAGACAAGCAGTATTTATTCCCTAACTTCGGCTTAGCAACGTGTCGCGCGGCGGATCCTTGGCCGACTCTGGATGCTCCATGTTGAAGTGCAAGCCACGACTTTCTGTTCGGCTCAAGGCCGAATCCACGATCAGAGCCGCAACCGTCGCAAGATTCCGCAGTTCCAACAAATCGACAGTGATCTTGAAATTCCAGTAAAATTCGCGAATTTCGCGCTGCAGGTTCCGCAAACGCGCGCTCGCACGCTGCAGGCGTTTGTCCGTTCGCACGATGCCGACGTAATCCCACATAAGCCGCCGGATTTCCCCCCAGTTATGATAGATCACCACCAGTTCATCCACGTTTTGCACGTCGCCTGATTTCCATTCCGGGAGGGCCACGTCACGAGCCGGATGCGAGGGCGGC
>DASYVG010000297.1:0-3710 GCA_035937255.1 Chthoniobacterales bacterium
AGCGAATCGCACTGCGGACGCTATAAAGTCCGCTTGCAACAATCGCCGCTCCACAAAGGAGAAGGGGGAAAGCGGAAAGGAGAAAGCCGGCAATAGTGTCACGCGCGGCTCTTGGATTCGACCTCAATCCTAAACCGGCGCGCCATTCTCCGATCCGCAACGATCGCACGAGCGGCCATAAGAAAACAACGGCACCCATGAGCAGGGTCCGGTGAAAGAAAGTCTCGAATTCGTAGTCGCCCAGAAAAGAGAGCACTCCGCGCGCTGCGAGTGCCTGACCAGACCAGTAGAGATAGGGCGCGAGAATCGCGCCAAAGAGGAGGGTCGCGGCCAGGTAGGCCAGCAGTCTGGCTGCGTCCTTCAAGGATGCTAATGTAAGATTCGCGACTTATGCGGAGTCAACACATATGGAAAGAGAAGGACGCGGACGGACACAAGCGGGAGGTGCGAGTCACGAAGTTCGGCGGTGCCTGGAAGTTTCAAGCCAAGACGGACCGCGGCGACGAATGGACCTATTACGGTCGCCCGCTCCTTTCCGACTTGCTCGCGCTCAAGGATGTAGTCTTCCGGAAATACCAGCGCCGGCGCGCCTCGGCCGAGGATGTCGCTTCGATCGAAAAATTACTGCGCGGCTATTCTTCCGATGAGTGAATGGGACACGGCCGCACTTGCGGCGGCCGACAAACGATATGTCTGGCATCCATTTACGCCGATGGGGGAATGGTGCGCCTCGGAGCATGAACCCATCGTCCTGGTGCGTGGGGAAGGGGCGCTGCTCTGGGACAGCAACGGGCGAGAATACATCGACGGGAACGCGTCCATCTGGACCAATATCCACGGGCATAATCATCCACACATTAACGCCGCGATTCGTCGCCAGCTTGAGCGGGTTGCGCACACATCGTTCCTTGGATTTACGAATCCGCCAGCGATCGAGCTCGCGCGCGCCGTCGTAAATCTGTTTCCGGCCGGGACTCTGAGCCGCGTCTTCTATTCCGATGACGGGTCGACTGGCATTGAAGTCGCATTAAGAATCGTCGCGCAATTTTGGTCGATCAACGGCGACAGCCGGCCGGACTTTGTTGCTTTCAAAAGCGGCTACCATGGCGATACCGCCGGCGCCGCGAGCTTGGGTGCTGCGGCAATGTTTCAGAAGAATGGAAGCCGTTGGAGCTTTCCAGTGCGGCAAGTCGGTAGCGTCGCCCAATTGGAGGCTCTGGATTCCGAGGATCAGGCGAAAATCGCTGCGGTGGTGATTGAGCCACTCGTGCAAGGCGCTGCGGGGATTCGACTTTGGCCTTCGGGGACGCTCTCCGGATTGAGGAGGTGGTGTGATCGATCGGGGTGCTTGTTGATCGCCGACGAAGTGCTGACCGGATTCGGGCGCACTGGCCGAATGTTCGCGTGCGAGCAAGAAGCGGTTATTCCGGATATCATGGTGCTCGGCAAAGGACTGACGGGAGGGTACCTTCCGTTATCTATTACGCTTATATCAGATAAAATATTCCGCCCATTTTCAAGCGACGAAACCGATCCTGAGATCTTGTTTTACGGGCATAGTTATGCTGGTAACGCGCTTGGATGCGCCGCCGCCCTCGCGAGTCTCGAGCTCTTCGAGATTGAACAAACGCTCGCCGCGCTTTCCGATAAGATCGGTCACCTTTCTGCCGAGCTGAGTCGTCTCAAAGAGCACCCGGCGGTCGCTGAAATTCGGCAGTGTGGCCTCATGGCCGGCATCGAGCTGCGCGCTGACCGTTCCGAGCGGATCGGCGCAGAAGCTTGCCTTGCGGCCAGAGCGCATGGCCTTTTGACCCGCCCGATTGGCAACACCGTCGTGCTCATGCCGCCACTTTGCGTCGCGGCTTCACAGATAAACCGGGCGGTCGCTGCAGTTCGCAATGCCATCGATGAGGTATGCTGCGCCGCACGGCGTTGACGCAAAAATGGCGAAGAAAGCGCGGCTGGATCTAGTTCTGGTGGAGCGAGGTTTCTTCGCTAGCCGCGAACAAGCGCAGCGGGCGCTGATGGCTGGCGAAATTCGGATCGGCGATCGCATTTGCGACAAGGCGTCGCGGCTCGTAGAACGCGACGCGGAGTTTGTGGTCACCGGGCCCGCCCAATTCGTGGGCCGGGGCGGCGTGAAATTAGCCGGCGCACTCGATCAGCTCGCGCTCGACGTGCAAGGAAAAGTAGCGTTGGACATTGGCGCCTCGACCGGTGGGTTCACGGATTGTCTCCTGCAGCGCGGCGCGGCCAAAGTCTACGCGTTTGACGTGGGTCACGGGCAGCTCGCCTGGAAAATCCGAAACGATCCGCGCGTCGTTGTGCGTGAAAAGTTGAATGCACGCTACCTCTCCCGCCTGGACGTGCCGGATGACATAGAGATTTGTGTGATCGATGTCTCGTTTATTTCGCTGACTTTGGTCTTGCCCAATGCCTTCGAGTTGTCCACTCCAGACGGAGTGATTCTCGCGCTGATTAAACCGCAGTTCGAGCTGCAACCCGAAGATGTGGGGCGCGGCGGCATCGTGTCCGATCCCGGTCTGCACGAAAAGGCGCAGGCGAAGATTCGCGACTTTGTCCTCGCAGCCGGGCACGCCGTGGAGCGAATTGTTCCGTCCGTGATTACCGGCGCCGATGGCAACCAGGAGTTCTTCTTATGCGCCCGAAAACGATCGGCCTGATCGCGCACACCGGAAAGCCAGGCGTTGCAGAACTCGCGCGCGCGGTGAGCGCTGAGTTCGCGCAAGCGGCCGTCTCGGTTTTGGTGGAAGCGAAAACAGCGACCCTCGCTGGTCTCAAGTCTCGGGGCGATATCCCCACCATCGCCAGCGAAGCGGACTTGCTCGTCGTCCTTGGTGGCGACGGCACGATTCTGCATGTCGTCGGGCAGCTCGACGACACGATTAAACCAATCTTCGGAATCAACGTTGGTTCTCTTGGATTTCTGACCTGCGCAAATTCCAATGCATACCTCGATGCGGTGCAATGCATCGTGCGGGGAGAAATGACATTTAGTAACCGGACCCTCCTCGAAGCGATCGTAAATGACGGACAGCAAACACACCGGCCGACCACGGGATTGAATGACGTCGTCTTCAGTCGCGGCGAAGTCTCGCGTTTGGTTCGTCTGAAGACTTCGGTCAACGGAGAGCCGCTCACCGAGTTCAACGCCGATGGTTTGATCGTCGCCACACCGACCGGCTCCACCGCTTACTCGCTTTCCGCCGGGGGACCGATCCTTTCTCCGGAATCGGGCGCCTTCGTCGTGACGCCGATTTGCCCGCACGTTCTCACTAACCGCTCCATCATCGTCGGCGAGAACTCAGTCCTCGAGATCGAAGTTACGGAACAACCGTATCCCGTGTTTCTCACCGTCGACGGGCGTGATCCCGTCCGGCTCGAGGTCGGCGCGAAAGTAAGCGTGCGAAAATCCGGTCGTGTCCTTCCGCTGGCCGCGCTGCCGGGCGTTTCATTTTTTAATGTCGTTAGGCAAAAACTGAAATGGGGCGGCAGTAACGTCTGAAGCGCTGCACGTGCCAACCAGGCCCGTTGTTGGCTGGCGCGGCACCACGCGACCGCTACAGAACTGTGGGCCGGCTTTTACGAAAATATTCCGGACGGCGCAGCATCACGTGGCCTGAATCGGTCGACGAAGCCCTTTGCGTCGGCTAGATCGATAGTCTGCAGAATGCGTCGACTACGCAGTT
>DASYVG010000298.1:0-4194 GCA_035937255.1 Chthoniobacterales bacterium
AGCGCGAGCCATCGAATCGAGCGGTTCATGGCTGGAGATCGGCGGGAATGGATCGAGAAAAATGCGTCGAATTTACCCACTACTTTGCCGCGAAAGCTTCTGCGGCAGGCGACAGATGAACATCGGGCCACCGGCCGTGTCTGGCTTTGGATGGAATCGATGGAGGAAGAAGCCTGCAACACTGAAGTGGTTGGATGAAGCAAGCGGCTGGGTAAACTCGCTACCTGATGGACCCATACGCGAAGCCAGGTGAAAGGAGGGTCGGCGCGAATAAGCCGCGCTATCGCCATCTGCCGCCGGACGGGCTTGGTGGAACCACGGCGCGCGATCGGCGGAAAGAGAAAGATGCGGTCGCGGCGGAGCGGCGAGCGATCAAGAAAGCCGCGCGCCGCCGCGGCCAGGAACAGCTACGGGCGGAACTGGATCAGGGCGACGCTTAAGGCACCTCCAGGGTCACCGTGCGCCTCAAGTCGCAGCCGTGGTGGCCAATCTAGAGCGGCTTGGACAAACCGAGCCAGGCGCGTGCCTCTTCCAAAGTCTGGAAAATCCGGACCGGCCGTGCGGCTTGTACGCTGTAAGAGGTGAACAGCTGCGCGAGCTTGAGAGCTTCTCCACTGGCCGCGACCAGTGCGCGGCGTGCAGCACTGTGCGAAAGCGGGACCGCAGCGAGCCGCTCCAGCAGCTCGGTCGAGAGTCGAGCTGACGCGAGATCAAGGAAATCCCATACGTGATCGTAGGCGGGATCGAACGAAGGATCAGTCGCGACATGCCGGCGGTGAGTGATCAGGTCTCCATCCACGAGCACACCCCAGCCCCGGCTGAAGATCGTGCGACGAAGAGAACCGATGCGATGCGACGCCGGCATCGAGCGCACTGTGCCGCGCTGCAGCGTCAACGTGCGATCTCGAGGAAGTGTGCGGAAGCGCAGCCGCCCGTCAGTGCGTCAATTCCGGCCTATGCAAATGGATGGACCGCTCGCAGAGAGCGCTTTTTTCTGTGAGGGCGAAAAACCAATTCACGGTTTTAGCCAGACGGAAAAATGCTCGAAACGATTGATCGCGCCGGTCGTCTCGAACATCTGCTTCGCGTTGATCTCAAGAAGCGCGAAACTTTGTTCGAGGAAGTCGGAGAACGCCGCGGAATCCCAGACGTGGGCGTGTTCCCGTCGCCTGCGCAAGCTTTCGAGATGACTCCGGATCTGAGCAGCGTTCTCGTCGCGCGCATCGGGCTTCACAGCGTAGAGAAAATCCAGGTAATGCTCGTCGCAGATTTCCGTGGTGCCGGCCCGATAGTCGGTCAGCACATGTGAGAAAGGAGTGATCTCACGCGGCCGGTCGAAGGTATAATCTTTATCAGGCGCACTCAGGACCACATTGCCGCCGGAGCGGACGACGCGGAACAGCTCGGCGATGGCTGCGACGGGGTTCGCGAGATGTTCGATCACGTGATTCAGGATCGCGAAATCGCATGAGTCGTCAGAGAATTGGCCGAGCCCGGAGCGATCGAGATCAACGATGACATCGACGTCCACGAGATCGTTCGGATTCAGCTCCGGGAAAAGATGAGCGGAATCTTGTTTGCTTAAGACGTCGCAAAACCGGACGCGGGCGCCGGACGGCAAGGACGCAGGTTGATGCAGCGCCCCGATCTCGATCCCTTCGCCAGAGAGCAGCGCGTAACCCGGGAGGCGGTGCGCGAGATGTGGAGCGCGGAGCGGTTCCATGAGCGAAGTCCGTGGTGGTCGCTCGGTGCTGAGAGTTTAGCCCGCGACGAACCCTACCCAAAGGATTGCGGCGAGGACGGCCGGAAAGAACGTCAGGCAGGGAAGATTGGCGGCGAAATAACGGAAGAGGAGCGCGCGAGCGAGGGTCGCTGTGGCCACGGCCGCGATCGCCACTCCGAGTGCGGGCAGCAATTTCATCTCCGTTACCTCAAGCGCCTGTCTCGGTTCCGGTGTCATTCTTCCGCAGAAACAACGCGAGAATGCGTGGACGCGCGAGGGAGCGCAAGCGCGCACTTGCAAGGCCCGCACACTCGGGCGCCGCGCCTTACCTGTTCGTCATGGCCTCTAAAGTTCCGTCTCTTCTTCCGGGTTCTCGGAAGCTGACAAGGATTGAGACAGTCACGAGTTTGTGCCACTGAGTAGGGATGCGCCGAAATTTGCTCGTCCAACGTCGCCCCGGCCAATGATCACGTTCTATTCTGCCGACGGTCCTGGCATTCCGCTTGACGACTCCGCTGCTTGTCCGCAACTGACGCGCGACGCAATCTGGATCGATCTCCACAATCCAACACCAGAGGAGGAGCGCGTGTTGGAGGCGGCGCTCGGTATCGATGTGCCAACTCGAGCAGAGATGCAGGAGATCGAGCTTTCCAGTCGTCTTTACAAAGAAAAAGACGCGCTCTTCATGACCGGCACCGTGCTCTTGAAGGCGGATACAACGCAGCCCGAGAGTTCCGTCGTCACGTTCATTCTCGATTCGCAGCATTTGGTGACAGTGCGCTACGCCGATGCCGTGCCGTTTCAGGCGTTTCGCATCGAACGGGAAAAAAATCTAAAAAACTACCAGAGCGGCTACAGTGTTTTCGCGGGATTGATCGATGCCATCATCGATCGAATTGCCGATATTCTGGAAGGCGTCGGCACTCATCTCGATCAGGTTTCACTCGAAGTGTTTGACGCTTCGGGGATGAATGCGATCGCGACGGGCCCCGCCAAAGTGCCGGTCGCACGACTCGGCGCAAAACCGCTGCAGCGCGACTATTCGATCACTTTGCGGCAGATAGGACGCATCAGCGATCTGATCTCCCGAACGCGCGAGAGTCTTGTGAGCTTCGGCCGGATAATTTCCTACGTGCGCGAGGTGCATATGGATAGCGCGCCAGCCCACGATGCAGTTGCTCATTTAAAAACAGTGGCTGCCGATCTCGGTTCGCTGAGCGACCACGCGACTTTTCTCTCCGGCAAAGTCAGCTTCCTGCTCGATGCCACGCTTGGCATGATCAACAACCAGCAGAACATCATCATCAAGATCATCTCGGTCGCCGCGGTTGTTTTTCTGCCGCCGACGCTCGTGGCTGGCATCTACGGAATGAATTTCCACGTGCTGCCGGAATTACACTGGACCCTTGGTTATCCTTTCGCGCTGTTCCTCATGGCCATCTCGGCCGTGCTGCCCTACTTTTATTTCAAACGGAAAGGGTGGCTCTAGGCGCGCGCAGACGCGGCGGTCAACCGCAACCGCGGGAATTACTCACTTCGCACCGCTTCGGCCTCGATCTTCAACGTGATGTCGTCGCCGATCATCGAGATTGCTTCGACTCCTTTGCTCCAGACCAGGCCGAAGTCCCGGCGTTTGAACGTGCCTCCCGTGGCGCGCCACCGGCTGACTTCCACGCCGGCGCTGTTCTTGCTCACGCCCAGAGATGCGACGTGAAGCAGGAGCGGCTTGGTCACACCGTGCAACGTGAGATCGCCGAGCACATCCGCCTGATCACGTCCCGTGCGCGTCACGGTTCGGCTGCGGAAAGTGATCGTCGGATATTTGGCCACCTCGAACAACTCCGTGCGCAGATGCTTGTCGCGCGTCCGGTTATCGGTTTCCACCGTGCGCGACGGGATTGTGACCGAGACCGACGAATGTTCCGGTGCGTTCGGGTCGACCACGAGGACCGCTTTCACCTCATGGAGCCGCCCCACGACAGTGCCGAGCAAGTGACGCAGTTGAAATTGCACGAGCGTTTTCGAGCTTGCGACCTCATACCGACGGGTCTCGCCGTGGGCCGGCGCCGCCAAGAGCAGAAGCACGATTGCGCCGAAGACGGCAAAGCATTGGCGGGGCCAACGGTGGCGACGAAGTAACTTTGACCGCATCGGAGTGATCTTCACATCAGCCAGCCGGTATGCAACCGGTTCGCAAAATTGTCCATGACGAAGAAGTAACAACGTTGTTACCTGGTTTTGCCCCGTCGCCGTTTCGGTCGAGCCCGTTGAATGCGCTTAACAAATCGACTCGATCGAAAATCTCACGATTGAAAATCAACAATTCGTTTAGGGTGATAGCGGCAGCTGTGTTCATCTGGGGTTCGTTGAACATGCTTTCTAGCGCATATCAAAGCAGTCATGCTGGTTCTGTGTTTGCGTCGGTTGAAAGTTTTCTCTCTCTACTGTGCGTCTTTGTCGCTTGCTTCTTG
>DASYVG010000299.1:0-2723 GCA_035937255.1 Chthoniobacterales bacterium
AGAGTCAGCGTGGCAGCGCCGATACTTTCACAGTTGACAAAAATTTCGGGCGGCGCCTCGATCCGTGGACCAGCCACTTCGAAGGAAAGGAGTGCGAGGAGCGGTTGTGATTCGATCCCGAACTGAAACGCCGCGCCCTGCCCAACGCTCGGTCCGATGCGGATGGGCTCGGCCGCCAGAGTGGCAGTGACGGTGCCAAACTCTTCGACATCCTGTTCCTGTGCGTGCAGTGCGGAGGTCGCGGCGAATGGCTCCTGAATCAGATTTCGAAACGACGCGTTGATTGGGTGAACGACTTCGCTGCTCGTCATCCAATCGAGATAAGCGCCCCGTACACTTCGACCGTCGCCGGGCACTTCTACGTCGATTGTAGAAGTCGTGATCATAGGAATGATCGTCGTCTCAGAGTTCGATACTTCTGATCCTGAACCGAGAGTGCCGGACTGCAAAACGCGCGAGCCGGATTCGTCCCAGGCGGTGATGGCGGGACGTCGCTCAGTCATGTCGTCGAAGAATAGCCGGAAGAGCAGCACACCGAGTTCCGGGCGCGGTTTCGCGACCCGAAAGCGGAAGACGGTTTTCATTTCCACTCCCGGTCTGGTGGGCGGAGGAACAAGGGTGATCGCTTCAAGCCAGGCGGGCGCGCTCTGCCCTTTCGGGTCCAGGTTCGCGGTCTGCCGCAGGTCCACCCAGGCGTGCTCGACGCGGTTCTCATTCCGCGTGTTGGACAATTGCAACGGACGCTGCCAAGGCTCCGGCGTGGCGTCGGGAACCGTCTGGACAACTGGCCCCGTCGTTGACGGCGGAGCAGTTGGCGTCTCCTCGGCCAGGTTAAGATTTAACACCGAAGCGGGCGGAGTCTGGACCTCAACCTGGCGGTGACCCAGCGCGTCCTGACCATGCGTCGTAGAACTCGCGAGAACGAGAGCGAAAATGGTGCCGGCGATGCGCGGAAGCATGTGGCTGCTGACAGTACTTTAGTGCGGTCGGAACTGCAAACTATGCGTCATCTCAAAGACCGCGGAGAGGATGCTGTAAACGACAAAGCCGACCACCACCGCAATCAGCACGATGATGAAAGGAGGAATCAGCGCGCTAATCAGGTTGACCGTTCGATCGAGCTCACGCTCGTAAACATCCGCGATTGTTTGCATCGTTTGCGCGAAGTGTCCGGTCTGCTCACCCACGGACATCATGTCGGTAAACAGATCCGGGAACAATTGTTGCGCACTCAGGGCAGCCGAAAGCGTAGCGCCGTCGATGACCGACCGCCTGACTTCGACGAGCTTTTTTTCGAGGTAACGGTTGTCGGCGATTTCCGTCACGAGATCAAGGCCGCGGAGCAGCGGGATGCCGTTCTCCATCAGTGTGCCGAGCGTGCGCGAGAATTGTGCGTAATAGCGATGGCGCACAATGCGGCCGTAGCCCGGAATCGAGAGGCGCAGCCGATCCCAGGTCATTCGTCCTTCCTCGGTGCGAACAAACGCGCGGAACCCCAGCGCGGCGCCCACCGCGACCAGCGCGATCAACCACCAGTAACCAGTGAGCAGCCGGTTCGCCTGCAAAAGAATCTGGGTCGGCAAGGGCAGCGCCCCGCCATTCGCCGCCATGAAACCGGTTAGCTGCGGCACCATGAAGGTAATGAAAATCACGATCAGCCCGGCCCCGGCGACAGCCAGGAACGCGGGATAAATGAGCGCCTGCTGCACCCGATCGCGCAGATTCTTCGACTGCATGAGATGCGCAACAAGGCGGCGGAGGATATCTGGCAACGCCCCGCTGGCCTCGCCCGCCGCCACCATGTTGACGTAGATCGCGGGGAAAACGCGTGGAAAATCCCGGAGAGCTTGCGAGAAGCTGCGTCCATCCACTAGCGCCTGATGGAGCGCGTGGGTCATCTGCTGCACGCGAGGATGCTTCAGGCGTTTCTCGAGCACGGAGAGACCTTCATCGAGTGTCATACCGGCTTGCAGCAGATGGGCCAGCTGTTCGGTGAAGATGAGAACCTGGGTGTGCGGAACTTTCAGCTTTTGCGCCGGCGTTGTGTCGGGTGACGCAGCGAGGACAGCCGGGGATAGTGCGTCTTTCCGGCTGCTCGATTCGCCCGAGGTCGCGACCGCATCAATCCTGATCGGGATGTAATGCAGCAGTTCGATTTGCCGAATGGCGACGGAGCGATCCGCGCAACTCAGGGTCCCCTCGACAAGGCCGCCTTGCGCGTTGCGCGCACGATAAGCAAACTGTGGCATCGGGCGCCTAATTTACCGCCTGGCCTGCCGCGAGTCTAGAAGCCTCCGCGATTGACTGGTGGCCACAAGGGAATCGAGCGTTACCAGGCCCAACCCGCACGCGCGCCGCCTGGCGCCTCCGGAGGCGGTGTTGCTTCTCCCGCCACCGCCTGGCTCCGCTCCAGGCTGCCGCTGTGATCGGATCCGCTTGAAAGATTGGAAGCGCAGCCGCCGAACACGATCAGCGCCAGACCGAGAACGCAGGAAAGGGAAAGCGCCTTCATGATTGCACTATGCCCTGCGTTGGGCGGAGAACAAATCCGCTAGGAAGCGGCCCGCTCGCACGACGCGAAGCCATGAGTTATAGCCGGGCATGGCTGAACGAAAATTCGCTTACCGCATTGTAGACGTCTTCACAGATCGCGTTTTTGGCGGGAACGCGCTCGCCGTCTTTCTGGATGGCCGCGGAATCTCAGATCGCGAGATGCAGTCTAT
>DASYVG010000300.1:0-4389 GCA_035937255.1 Chthoniobacterales bacterium
CGATTGTAGGAGGCGCGATCAAAGCGGCCGCTGCGAATCCGCCCCTTGCGCAGAAATCCATCGTAATGGCGCTGGATCAAATGCGTTTCCACCTGCCGCATTGTATCGAGCATCACGCCCACGATGATGAGGAGACTCGTGCCGCCAAAAAATTGCGCCGTGATCTGCGGGACGTGCAGACCCTGACTGAGCAAACTCGGCAGGATCGCAATCAGCGTCAGGAAAATAGCGCCTGCGAAGGTCAAACGCGTCATTGTAAAATCAAGGAAATCCGAGGTCGGTTTGCCGGGCCGCACGCCTGGGATGTAGCCGCCGTACTTCTTCAAATCGTCTGCGATTTGAGCCGGCTGAAATTGGGTCGCGACCCAGAAATAACTGAAGAAGAAAATCATCGCCGCGAGAAACACGTAGTGCGGCCATCCGTTTGACATCATGTCCGAAATCTGGCGAGCGGTACGGCTGTTTTTGAAGGCGACGCTCACGATCGTGGTCGGGAAAAGGAGCAGCGCCCACGCGAAAATAATCGGCATAACTCCCGCATAATTGACCTTCAGCGGCATGTATTGCGTCTGGCCACCGTACATCTTGCGGCCGACCACGCGCTTGGCGTATTGCACCGTGATTTTCCGCACAGCTTGCGTCACGGCGATGACCGCCGCGATGACAAGAAAGAGAACCAACACCATCAGGACGAGGATGGCCGGATTAACCTGACTGGTCCCGGTCTCCGCCGTGGGCACGAACGTCTTCCAGGCCTGCGCCAGCGCTGCGGGCAGTCGCGCCACAATCCCGATGGTGATGATAAGCGAGATGCCGTTGCCGATGCCCCGCTCCGTGATTTGATCGCCCAACCACATCAGGAAAAGCGTCCCCGTCGTCAAAGAAATCACGGTAACAATCCGGAACGTCATCCCGAGATCTGCCACCAGCGGAATGCCAAGTTTGCTCACCGTCTCCGTGATGCCTGGCAGCATCGTGTGATAAGATTCTGGATGCTGGAAAGAGACCGCGAGCAGGTACCCTTGAAAAATACAGAGCACGACGGTCGCGTAGCGCGTGAACTGCATGATTTTCTGCCGGCCCCCGTCCTCTTTCGCCAGTCGCCCGAGCTGCGGAATCACCGCTGTCAGCAGCTGTAGCATGATGGAGGCACTGATATACGGCATGATTCCGAGTGAAAAGATTGCGCAGTTTTCCAGCGCCCCACCGCTGAATAGATTAAAGAGCGCTGCGACGCCCCCGCCCGAACTTTGCGATGAAGTGCGAAACCAATCCTGCAAAACCGCCTGGTTCACACCGGGCGTCGTAATCGCCGCGCCGAGCCGCACAATCACGATGACGGCGAGGGTGAAAAGAATCCGGCGCCGCAGCTCCGGAATCTTGACCGAGTTAAGAAAAGCCGAAACCATCGACTGGAAGTTCTTGTCGCGGGAGCGCTAGCTCTTTGCGGAAGGCTTCTTCTTAGCCGCAGATTTGGCTTTCGACGGCGCTTTCGGTTTCGCAGGCAACTTCTTCGCCGGCTTCTCTGGTGCCACGTCGCCGTCACTCATCGTTTTCACCTGCGCTACGATCCGCGGAGTTTTCGACTGGGAAAGACGGGCTTCGCGCAACGTCACCGTGCCGCCCGCTTTTTCAATCTTCGCGCGCGCGGTGGCGCTCACCTTGTCGGCTTCGATCGTAAGGCGGTGCTTCAACTCACCGTTACCGAGAATCTTAATGCCGGCGCCGTTTCCGCGGACGAGCTTCGATTTACGCAGCAACTCTTCATTCACGGTTGTTCCAGCTTTGAAGCTGTTGAGATCGTCGAGATTCACGAGCGCATAGGTCTTGTGAAAGGCCGCATTGTTGAACCCGCGCTTCGGCAGGCGCCGAATCAAGGGCATCTGTCCACCTTCGAACCCGAGACGGACGCTGCCGCCGGAGCGCGCCTTCTGACCTTTGTGGCCCTTGCCGCTCGTTTTCCCGTGCCCGGAGCTCTCTCCGCAGCCGAGCCGCTTCACCCGATGCCGGGAGCCGGGGCGCGGCCGCATATTGTGCAAGCCGATCATGACTGCTCTGCCTTTCCATCCGGCGGCGCTGCTGGCCGGATTCCGCGGGTCTTCAAAATTTCATCGCGCCGGCGCAATCCGCGCAGCGCTTCGATCGTCGCCTTGACCACGTTGGCGTGATTGCTCGAGCCTAACGACTTCGCGAGCACGTCACGAATGCCAGCTGCTTCCACAACCGCACGCACGCCGCCCCCCGCGATCACGCCGGTTCCAGGCGATGCCGGACGCAGAAGCACGCGACCGCCGCCAAATTCGCCAATCGTCTCGTGCGGAATTGTGTTCTCGTGCAGCGAAACTTTCTCCATCCCTTTGCGCGCCGCGTCGGAAGCCTTCCGGATCGCTTCCGCGACTTCGTTCGCCTTGCCGAAACCGACGCCGACTTTGCCGTCGTGGTCGCCCGCGACAATCAACGCGCTGAAGCTGAAACGCCGGCCGCCTTTCACGACCTTCGCGCAGCGGTTGATGAAGACGACTTTTTCCGTCGTCTCACCGCGCGCTGCCGAGCTTTTGTCTGTATGGCGTTCCTGTCGCCGTCCGCCGCCGTGTGGTTGTGCCATTACTTACTTTCTAAAATTTGAGTCCGCCTTCGCGCGCCGCGTCCGCCAGAGCCTTCACCTTGCCGTGATAAAGAAAACCTCCCCGATCGAAAATAACTTTGTCCACCTTCGTGGCGAGCAGGCGCTCCGCGATCGCTTTGCCAATTTTTTCTGCCGTTGCGCGGTTGGCGGCCGCTTTGCCTTTGCCAACGAGCCCGTCTTCCGTCGTCGCGGCCGCTGCCACGGTGCGGCCGGTCTCGTCGTCCACGACCTGCGCGTAGACGTGTTTGCCGGAAAAATGGACGCACAGACGCGGCCGTTCCGCCGTGCCGCTGACCCGTTTCCGGATGCGCTTGTGAATGCGCTGCTGATTCGCTTTCCGATTGATCGCCATACGTCAGAAGTTATTGAACCGTCTTGCCTTCCTTGCGCCGAACCTGCTCCCCGGCATAGCGCACACCTTTGCCCTTATAAGGCTCCGGCGGGTAGTAGCGGCGGATATCGGCTGCGACTTGTCCGACCACTTTCTTGTCGATCCCAGCGATCGAAATTTTCGTGCTCTCCGTGACGGTGATTTTGATGTCTTTGGGAATCGGAAACAGGATCGGGTGCGAAAAGCCTAACGAAAGGTTCAGCGTCTGACCCTGCACCGCCGCCTTGAAGCCGACGCCCTCGATGATCAGATCCTTTGTAAAACCCTGGCTCACCCCTTGCACCATGTTGTGCACGAGGCTGCGCGAAAGGCCGTGCAGCGCTTTCACGCTGCGCGTCTCCGCATCGCGCACGAGCGAGACGTTGTTGTCTTTCACGCTCGCCTTGATACTGCGCGGCAAGGTCCAGTTCAGCTTGCCTTTCGGCCCTTCCACGGCAACGGCGCCATCGTTGCCGATGTTTACCTTCACCTTGTCGGGAATCTCAACCGCTTTGTTTCCAATCCGTGACATAACTAGAAGCTCCGCCTACCAGACGTAGGCCAGCAGCTCTCCTCCGACATTTTGCTTCTTGGCGTCGCGTCCCGACAAAATCCCTTTTGGAGTCGACAGAATCGACACGCCCATCCCGCCCAGCACGCGCGGGATTTCGCCCGCTCCGACGTAACGCCGCAAACCTGGCCGGCTCACGCGTTTCAAGCCGGTAATGGCGCTCGTGCGATTCGCTATTTTGTTCGTGATTTTTATGCGCGGATGCGCGGCTTCCGTGTCGACTGCGTAGTCGACGATGTAACCTTCCTCTTTCAAAATCCGCACGATCTCGGCTTTGATCTTGGAATAAGGCACAAACATCTCGGGCTTCTGCACCGCCGCGGCATTGCGCACGCGTGCGAGAAGATCGGCAATAGGATCAGTAACAGTGCTCATGGGTTAGGCCGCAGCCGGCGCGGGCGCGAGCTTCTTCGCGCGATCGCTGAAGGGCATGCCCATTTCGCTCAGAAGCGCTTTCGCTTCGTCGTTCGTCCGCGCGGTCGTAACGATCGTAACATCAAATCCAATGTTGCGCTTGATTTTATCGAGCTCGACCTCCGGAAAAATCGATTGGTCGGAGACGCCCAGGGTGTAATTACCGTGGCCATCAAACGCCTTGGGCGAGACGCCACGGAAGTCCCGGATGCGTGGCAGTGCCGCTTTGATCAGGCGCTCCAGAAATTCGTACATATGCGCGCCGCGCAAAGTCACTTTCGCGCCGATCGCCTGCTCCGCCCGCAGCTTGAAGTTCGCGATGCTCTTTTTCGCCCGCGTCTCGGCTGGCTTCTGCCCGGTGATCAACGCCAGCTCTGCTTTCGCGTCTTCCAACGCCTGCTTCACGTC
>DASYVG010000301.1:0-3502 GCA_035937255.1 Chthoniobacterales bacterium
GCTGCGACGAGTTCGCGGGATGGTCGGCGCTTCCACGGTAACCGCGCTGGCCGTGGGGCTGATCTACGCTTCGCTGCGTTTTTCGGCAGAGCATGTAGCGCCGCCGTTAGCACGCCATCCGATGCCGCTCCTCGTTCGGCCGGTGCTGGCCGCGCGTGCCGTGGCGGAGTACGCGTGCCTGATCGCCTTTCCGTGGCATCTCTACATGGATCGCGACGTCGAAACCCATCCGACAGGTTTTAGCGACTCGAGTATCACAGGTGCCGCGCAGCGCGAATTGCAAACGATCGCAGGGGTTCTTGTGCTCGCAATTTTGGTCTATTGGCTGATCCGATCGAGGAAGCGAGACCTTGCCGTTTTTGTTTGTCTTGTTCTCGCCGCGATCGCTTATTTGCCCTGCAGCGGGTTAGTCGGACTCAATGCGACCGTGGCGGAACATTGGATGTATCTGCCGAGCTCATTTCTTTTTCTGGCCGCGGCGATTGCCCTAACGAAACTCCTCCGTGACCCGCGCGGGCGATCTCGCTTCTTCGTCCGCGGAGTTGCGGCGATCGTGCCAATCTGGATTCTCTTCCTCGGCGCGCGCACCTATCTCCGTACCTTCGATTGGAGAGATCAGCGCACGTTCTTCGAGCATACAATCGCAGCCGGTGGCGACTCTGCCCGAATGCACATCAACCTTGCAGGCGTCGAGTTAAATGATGGGCATTTTAAAGAGGCGAAGGACCAGCTGCAGGAGGCCTTGCGGAAAGCGCCGGACGAACCGCTTGCCGTGCTAAATCTCGCCACGGTCGCGATTAAAGAGAATGACTTCCGCCGCGCACATGAACTTTTGGCGCGCGCGATCGAGATACCCGCGGTCAGCGCTGAAGCGCGTGAATTGACAGCCGTGCTCGCGAACAAGGAAACCGGCGCGGTGGACTTGATGGGACTACGGCTGGCGTCGCGCACCGGCGCCCCGAATTGGTCGATCGAGAAGCGTTACATTAAAGTGCTGGCTGAATCCGGGCAGGTAGATTGCGCCATCGCCGAAACGCAGGCGTGCTTGAAGACGCAGTGGTATCGCGCCGAGTCATGGCAGTTGCTTAGTCAACTTCTGGCCAGTGCAGGCCGAAAGCAGGATGCGGTGCGGGCTTACGCTCAAGCCGAGGCGCTTGATGTCCACCTCGGGGATCGACCAAAAGTACTTTAGCGAAACGCCGCACCGAATCACTCGGGGGCGGCCGCAATCTCCTGGATAAAATGCGGCAAGTAACGGGTGGCCTTAATCTCGCCCACGCCGCGAATCTGGCGCCCGGCTTCTTCACTCCGCGGTTTGAGGCGCGCGAAAGCCCGCAGCGTTTCATCGGAGAAAATAAGATAAGCGGGGGAGTTCCCGTTCTGCCGGGCCAGATCGCGCCGGACGCTTTTCAGTCTCTCGAGGAGTTCCTCGTCGACAGGCACAAGCTCGCTCGCGGACTTCGCTCGCCGCTTCGCGCCGCGCCTTCCTTTTTCCGGCACGCTCGCTCCCCCGGGAGGCCAGTGCAGCTCGTAATCGCTGCGCCCTTTCATGACTTCGGCTCCGCGCGCGGTCAGCGTCACCTTCGGATAGTCGCCCGGGGTCGTGACAACCAGTCCGGCCTGCTGCAGCTCCCGAAAAAGCTGATTCAAATACCCGACGCCTTCCGCTTTTAATAGTCCATAAGTCGAAAGCTGATCGAGCCGCGCCTCGAGAATCTCTCGCGAGCGGCTGCCGACCAGCGTTTGCACAATGCGGCCGCGGCCGAAACGTGCTTGCCAGCCGCCAGTCGTGTTCGAAGACATCCGCGCCACTGCACTCAATGCTTTGCGGACGACCAGCGCCTCCTCTTCAGTTGGCGGCCGGGCCGGCGCAGAACGGTCGAGACAAACGTCGCAGTTGCCGCACACGCCGGGATCACTTTCGCCGAAATAACGCAGAATCGATTGCTGCCGACAGAGTCGCTCATAGGCAAAATCGACCAGCGTTTTCAATTTCGATCGATCGCGCCGTTCTTTTTCGGCCAGCTTCTTCGCGTCGATCTTTAAGGGACGTCCACTGTTTTCCGGCTTGAGCAAGCGAGTTCCACGCATGCGTTTCCCGGGAATATCAAACCGATCGATATAACCTTCACGATCGAGGACGTGCAAGGCGGCGCCGACCATGAGGTCGTTTCCATCCGCGTCCACCCTCTGCGCCATCTCTCTCTGCGAGACATGAATTTCGTGCTCGGAGTTCGCCTCGCGTCGCAGCAATTCATAGAGCTCGGTGATGAACAAGGGCGACGGATTGCTCCCCTCAATGAAGAACTCTTGCACGCGGGTATCCGCATGATTGAACAGGAGCTCACAGGTGGCAGCTTCGCCATCCCGCCCGGCGCGGCCGGCCTCCTGATAATATGCTTCGATACTCCCCGGCAGCTCGAAGTGCACAACGAAGCGAATGTCC
The DNA here is from genome assembly GCA_035937255.1 of Chthoniobacterales bacterium. Taxonomy (GTDB): domain Bacteria; phylum Verrucomicrobiota; class Verrucomicrobiia; order Chthoniobacterales; family UBA10450; genus JACCXL01. The sequence continues at coordinate 2,447 of DASYVG010000301.1, forward strand.
GGGCGATCGATCCCCATGCCGAACGCGTTCGTCGCCACGACAACGTCGCTGCGACGCGACATAAATGCATCTTGCGCGAGAGCGCGTTCCTGTTCGCTCAGCCCGCCATGGTAAAGAACGCTCGTGACCGCAGATGTTTGCAACTCCGCGGCCACGACTTCAGCTCGCCGGCGCGTCGCGCAATAAACGATGCCGATCTTGTGCTCGCGGATTACTTCTCGCAGCCGCGCAAATTTCGCGCCTTCGTTCGGCACGGGCCGCACCACCAGCTTCAGATTCGGTCGCGCAAACCCCGCCACGAACTCGCGCGGCTCACGCAAATCAAGATGCTGAAGGATGTCAGCGCGCACTTCCGGCGTGGCGGTGGCGGTGAAGGCGGCAACCTGTGGGCGTCCAAGTTTCTCGAGAACGGCGTTGAGGCGAAAATAATCCGGGCGGAAGTCGTGCCCCCACATGGAAAGACAGTGAGCTTCGTCGATCGCGAATAATCCGATGGTGGTTTCGCCCAGCGCCTGGACAAATGACGGACTGCGAAATCGTTCCGGCGCCACATAGACAAGTTTGAACTCCCCCCGCGCGACGGCGCGCACGCGTTCGCGTTGCGCGTCCGCGCCTAACGAGCTGTTAATCAGGGTCGCCGCGATTCCCTTGCGCTGGAGCGCATCAACCTGATCCTTCATTAAAGCGATGAGCGGAGAGACGACGACCGTAACTCCGTCCCGCATCAACGCCGGCAGCTGATAACAGAGCGACTTGCCGCCTCCCGTGGGCATGACGACGAGCGCGTCCTCGCCCGCCAGAAGCGCTTTGATGACTTCCTCCTGCGCGTCGAGAAACTGGCGGAATCCGAAATATCGCGCGAGGCATTGGTGCGCATCCATTGCTTGAATCTGCGGAATTCGGCCGTCAATCACAAGCTGCGTACCAGTCGTTAGGCCAGCCGCTGGCACTTTGGCGCGGAAAGCGGGCCAGTTTGTCCGCGGTGCGCCGTTCGACCACGTCCACTATGCCACCGGTTAACGAACCATGTAGGCGGGTGCTGAATAACGGCGCGCC
>DASYVG010000302.1:0-3734 GCA_035937255.1 Chthoniobacterales bacterium
GGATGTTGTTTTCTTCGGGATTGGGTTTTCCTGCGGCAGCTGCGGTTATCTTCGGCTTGTCATCGTTTCCGGCAGACACGCGCGATGATCCGTCAGGAGCCGGCTTGCCGCCCGGACGGAGAGCCACAAAGGCCAGCAAGAGTCCTACAGCAACGCCGACGACGAAAATGCCTAACGACCGTATCATCGATTGACGGACTGGCGAGCCCGGTGATTTCCCTCGGCGATCAGCCGTTGCCGGATTCATGCCTCAATCCCGAAAATTCTTGAAAGCAGTCGCGACGCCGAAGTCGCGGCCCCGTACGAACTGAATTACGGCCTGCAGATCATCGCGCTTTTTACCAGTAACGCGAATCTGCCGGTCCTGTAATTGATTCTGCACTTTGAAACCCGCCGCTTTGATCGCCTGAATGATCTCTTTCGCTTTGTCGCCTTCCAGGCCTTGCTTGATTTTTAACTCCTGACGCGCATGCCCGAGTGGCGAAATGGCGGGATCAACCTGCTCGATGTTACGTAAATCGATTCCGCGTTTGGAGAGTTTGCCGATCACAATCTCGCGCAGGCCGCGCAGCCGCGAGGCGTCTTCCGCTGTTAACGTGATCTTCTCTTTTTCGGCGATGATTTCTGCGGTCGACCCCTTGAAATCGAATCTCGTCGATAGTTCCTTGCGCGCCTGATTGATCGCGTTGTCGATTTCTTGAGAGTCGACTTCAGAGACGATGTCGAATGAGGGCATAAAGCGACGAGAATGATGATCCGGGAACGGTGACCGAGTAAACGTACGTGAACCTGCCGCAGCTTCTTCGATTCCGTCGCTTCGTCCAAGCGAGTTTTTTCTCTGTGCGCGGGTCGAACTTTTGCGCGGCGCTGGCGGCGGCGATTCTGATCCTTCTCGCGGGATGTCGCCCCAGACTGTCTGCCGATGAGAAAGCAGAACGCTCTGCGCTCCGGCAGGCTTTGCGCGATCATGCCTACGATAAGGCGGCGCAGCTTGCTGATCGCGTCGTGCAGCGGCATCCGGACGAGAACGGCGCCTGGGACAGGCTGCTGCAGGCACAAGCCGGAAGGCAAGATCTGGCGGCGGCAAAATCCACTCTCGACCGGTGGCACGCCGCGATCACCAAACCCTCGCCGAAAATCGACGAGTATGCCGGGGATCTGGCGCTGGCCGTGCACGACCCGGCGCGGGCGCTGCAGTTTTGGAAAGGAGTTTTGAGCGCGCACGCCAAGAATTCTCGCGTGCTCGAAAAAGTGGCGCGCCTGGAGCACACGCAACAACATTGGCGCGAAGAAAATGATGCGTGGAGCGCGCTCCTCGAGATCTCGGAAAACGCGACGGCTCGCATCAATCGCGCACTCTGCGAACGGCGTATGCACCGCTGGGACGAGGCGCGGGAGGATTTGCACAAAGCGCAGCAAGCCGCCCCCGACGATCCGGAAGTGCGTAGCGCGAGCAGGCTGTTCGATCGCCTGAACAAGTACCTCGCTGAGATTCGTGATCTGGATGCGCGACTGGCGGTGGCGCCGAGCGATGCGGCGACAATCACAGACCGGGCGCTCCTGTTTTTACGGGCCGATGACTCGGAGTCGGCGCTGGAAGACAGCACGCTTGCGGCCAAGCTCGCGAACTGGGCGGTGCGGCCGAAACTGATTAGGGGAATGGCACTCGTGGCACTCGGTCGGGCAGATGAATGCGAAACGCTCGGCGTGCGCAGATCGCTGCGCGTCGACGCGCTCACGCCGGAGTTCCTGGAAACAGTCAGCCGGCTGGACGCAGAAATCTCGGTCGAACGCACAAACGCGGACCTCTACCTCGAGCGCGCCTGGCAGCTCAACGACGTGGGTCAACCGCGGCTCGCTTTGGATGACGCACAGAACGCGCAACGGATCGGGCCAAAGTCAGCCGGCGCATATGCCGAAAGCAGTTATGCCTTGATGAAATTAAGACGCGGACAGGAAGCGTACGATCAGATCAAGCGCGCGACTGAACTCGATCCCAATGTTCCGGCAGCGTGGCAGTATCGCGGCGAGATCGAGATGGCGCGGGGCGAATTCGTGCAGGCGATCGACGCGCTCACGAAAGGGCTCGCGCTCCAGCAAACCGCGGTAGCGCTGCTAAAGCGAGAGCAATGCTATCGCCGCGTCGGCCTGCTGGCAAAGGCGGAAGCGGATCACCAGATGCTGCGGGAATTGACAGCCCGCGCACTCAAATGAGCGGCCGGAGCAACAAGCTGTTCACCACGCCGAAATGGTGTTGTTTACACCGGTCCCGAGCGCAACAGCGAAGACGGCAACGATCGTGAAGCCCGGGCTCTTCACTAACATGCGCAGGGCGTAACGGAGATCGGCAACCATGAATCAATACGCCTCATCGATCCTGATGTTGCCGTTGCCCGTGCGGATCGTGATTTGTGCCTGCGGATCAACGCCGATGACCTCCATCAACGCGTTCACTGCGCCGGACGGCTTCGGCTCTTTCGCGAGAAAGGCGTTCACGATGTGGCCATTTCGCGTTTCCGCGTCGAGCGAGAAGGCGGCGTCGCTCGGAAGGATCGCGCGAACACCGCTGTTTTCCGCACGGAGGTTCAGCGCCATGCGGCGATTTTCCCACCAATCGTAGAAGAGATCGAGACCGCCGTTCACGACGGAGAACTGCAGATCGCCGAAACAGTTGTGGCCGACGAGGCTACCATTTCCGAGGCTCGCCTTCACGCCCGGACCTCGCATGCCCTCGATCACGACTTCGCCATCAGCCAGTTCGAGATTCGAAACTCTGCAGGTCTGCGGTACGACAATGTTGTACTCGACCGTGCCCGACCGATCGAACGCGAACCAACCTTTCGATTTCGCAGGAATCGACGTCTCAATCGCGAGCGATCCAGGTTTCGACGACACGCTGACCGTTATGCGTTTCAGGCGATCCGCCGAGTAGGCGCGCTTGATCGCCTGCACCTTTACTTCCTCCGTCTCCGCGCCATAGATGCGAATGGCGCCGTCCCGGTTTCGCACACTGATGGTCGCGTCCGGCTGCACCGGATAATATTCCTCGGTGATTTCCTCAAAGGTCGGACTCGCCGCGGCCAGGTTCGCAGTCGAAGCAGCCGCGCAACCGATCAGCGCGAGAACCGTAATCCATGCGCCCGCGGAGAGTCGCCGCCCGTCAAAAGTAGCGCACGGCATCGATGACGCTGAAGATCGCGCTGTTGGCCCCGATGCCGAGAGCGAGAGTGAGGACTGCGATGATGGTGAAGCCGGGCGATTTGAGGAGCAGGCGAAGTGCGTAGCGGAGGTCGTTCATATAGGGCAGTGGGTTATTCCGCGCGGAGCGCGATCATGGGATCGACTTTGGTGGCGCGGCGCGCCGGGAGCAGACACGCGATCAGTGAGACCATCGTCATCAATGCTGCGGTGCCGGCAAAGGTGGCGAGATGAAGCGCTGGGACGTCGAAGAGAACGCTCTGCATCGCTCTTCCTGCCAGCCACGCGCCGATCAAACCGAGGATGGTTCCGGCGGCGAGAAGGCGCAGGCCTAACGAGAGGAATTGAGTGCCGATCTGCCGCGTCTGCGCGCCGAGCGCCATGCGAATGCCGATCTCGCGCCGGCGTTGCGCGACGGCGTAACTGAGAACGCCATATGTTCCAATGGCCGCCAGGAGCAGGGCGACGCCGGCGAAAATTCCGGCGAGCATGGCCGGTGACCGCCGCGCGACGAGACTATCCGCGATGCGCGTTTC
>DASYVG010000303.1:0-2969 GCA_035937255.1 Chthoniobacterales bacterium
AAGAGCGAACGAGCTTGGTTGCGGTATGGCGTCGGCAAAGCGCAACATTGAAGCGTATCTGGGAACGATGGGCATCAGCCGCGCAAAAGACTACCATGCACGCGAGCTATCGCTGGGCGACGGCGGCGCGCGGACCGGGAAATGTGCGCTCCAGGATAAATGCGGGCGGATTCCGAGGCGGCGGTGCGGCTGGCGCAGCCGTCTCCCTCGGTGCCTTACACACCATGCGCGTCGACGCTGTCGGTGAGCGGGGCTCTGCCCAGACGCGCCGCGGCGGCCGGCACTAACTCAGCTTATCCCCGGCGGCCAGAAATCAGTAGACCCACTTTCCACCCGGCGAAGACAGAGCTGGCAGTTCGCCGGTGGAAAAATCTGTCTTCCCGATGGCTCCGAGCATGCGCGTGCCGGTCGCAGCCATCCATTTTTTCGACATGCTTTCGCCGGTGTGGCAGCCCCAGCTTTTCACATAAGCTCCACGCGCAAAGGCATGTCGATCAACCCGCCCCAGCTCGCTCTCGTGCAGCCAGGATTTCGACGCGCTGTCTACCACATTACTGTAGTCGAACAGAAAACACGCGCGATTCGAGTGTCCGAAATATTCGAACCCGGAAATCTTCAGCTGATTCCGATTCTGTCCGGCGTTGAGATAATTGATGACCTCGTCGCCGTTGTGGAAGTAGACGAGATTGAGATGAAACTTGTCGCGGACAGAGTTGATGTTCGCGATCAGATCCTGATGCTCCTGAGCGGCTCGTTCTTTGTAACCTTGGCCGTAGACAAGCCACGTAATCATGGCATCCGGTCCAACCTCCGCGCGCAATTGCTCGGTGCGCACACGGGCGGAATGAACGAAATTCGCCCACCAATGGTCGTGCGGTTGGGCCTTGTATTTTTCCCACTGCAAAAGCGACGGCCCGCCGACAAGAATGATGTACTCGCCGTTGAGGAGGGCGGCCGCCGCGGGTCGCGCGGGCGCAGCGAACAAGACGCTGATGAGCATGAAGAACGGGAGCAATCGTTTCATCGGGTAGAGCAGGAGCACTATTTATGCTGGCTGCGAACTTGTGCAAGCGAGCGGCGGGAGGAGACCGCGATCAAAACCCTGGATCGTGTTCGCCGCGGACCAGATCGAAATACGTCTGACGTTCACGAATCAATGCCAGCTGATCCCCGCGCACGAGCACCTCGGCCGGCAGCGGGCGCGAGTTGTAATTGGACGCCATCGCGAAGCCGTAAGCACCGGCGCTCATGATTGCAAGGAGATCGCGTTCCCTCAGTTCGGGCATCTCGCGTTCCTGGGCAAAGAAATCGCCGCTCTCGCAGACCGGACCAACCACATCGACGCGCCGCGGTGTCGTGTGGGATCGCGGCGAAACCGGGACGATCTCATGGTAGCTCTGATATAACGCCGGCCGGATCAGGTCGTTCATTCCCGCATCGACGATAACGAATTCTTTTCGTTCCGTTTTCTTCGTGTAGCGAACGCGCGTGAGCAGCACGCCCGCATTACCCACGAGTAGACGTCCCGGTTCGAGCAGAATGCGCAGGCCCAATGCCCGCAGGGGCGGCACGATAGCGGCGGCATATTCGGCGATCGTGAGCGGATGATGTGCGGTGTTTTCATCGCGCCACCAATCGCCGCGGCCACTGGCGAAAGAGGAGTGATAAGGAATTCCCATTCCACCGCCGATACTGAGGAACTCGATGCCGTGGCGTTCCTTTAACGCGAGGACGGTCGGAGTGATCTTGGCGAGCGCCTCGGCGAAGGGCTCCGCTTTTGTAATCTGCGACCCGATATGCATCTGCACGCCACGAATGGTGATGTTCGCCATTCCCGCCGCGGCCTCGTAAACGGCGGCGATCCGCTCCAGCGCGATGCCGAATTTGTTCTCGCTGCCGCCGGTTGAAACATACTTGTGTGTGCCGGCCGTAATGCCCGGATTAACGCGCAAGGCAATCGGCGCGTGCACGTTTTTCGACGCGGCGATCCGGTTGATGTAGGCAAGCTCCGCCTCGCTCTCGACGTTGAAACACGAGACACCCTCCGCCAGCGCGAACTCGATCTCTTCGCGCGATTTTCCGACGCCGGCGAACGTGCAGCAGTCTGCTTTTCCTCCTGCGGCAAGCACGCGAAAAAGCTCACCGCCTGAGACAATGTCGAAGCCCGCGCCTTCCTCCCGCAGCAAACGCAGGATCGCGCCGTTCGAGTTCGCTTTTGCCGCATAGCAAATGAGCGGATCGATCTCCTGCAGCGCCGCCCGGAGACGGCGGTAGTGATCGAGAATCGTTCCCGCGCTGTAGACGTAGAGGGGGGTGCCGTGCTGCTCGGCGACCTCGGTCAGGTCGACGTCTTCGCAGTGCAAGCGGCGCTCGCGGTAGTGGAATGAGTGCAAGCCGAAATGTCAAACGTCTCACGCCCATCGTCCAACGCTCAACTCGCTTGACCCAGACGAAGGCCGTCACAGAGACCGGCGGCTCGAAGTCAATCTGTCCGATTCTGGCTCGTTCCGGAAGAATTCCGCAGCCAGAGGCGTGAGAACGGATAGAGGAAACGCGAAAGCAAACTGCGCGGATATTCACACATTCCCTCGAACCCCAGGCGTTCCGGTTGCTGCGCGGGCGACTCTCGTCGGCTCGGCCACCAGACGGTTCCGAAGAGCCAGTCCCAAATGCTTTAGCGAAATGCCGAAGTTCACACCGAAACGACGATTCTTCGGCAGTTCCAGTGCGTGATGCCACACGTGCATTCGCGATGAATTCATGACGTAGCGCAACGGCCCCCAAGTCAGGTCCAGGTTACTGTGATTAAGGTGCCCGATGAGAGTGCCGACGACCGCAATGCAAAGAATGACGGTGCTGTCGACTCCGAGGACGATGAGGGGGAAGTAAGTCAGCCCCTGATAGACAATGATCTCCATCCAGTGGAAGCGGAAATCCCTGATCCAATCGAGTAGTGAAGCTTGTGGAAC
>DASYVG010000304.1:0-3220 GCA_035937255.1 Chthoniobacterales bacterium
GAATTCGACTTTGCGTTTCTCCTCGCTCTGCAGCTGAGCTTTGTGCCCTTCGTAATATTTCGCGATGTCGTCGTCGCTGATTTTGACGTCCTTGGCGAAGTCTTCCAGGCGGAGGCGCACGACCGCCACGTCCAGCTTTCCGAACGCTTGCTCGTAATTTTCTTTGCTCTCCACGTCGGGAATTTGCACGCCGGACGCGAGCAGTTCCTTCAGCCGCGCCAGCGCGAGCTGATCCGCTGCCAGCTCCTCCAATTGTGATTCGTCAAAGCCGAGCGACGGCAGGGCCGTCTGCACAAACTCATTATACTTGCTCATATCGAAGCCGGTCTCGTTGCGAAACGGGCGAAAGGTCTTTACCAGGCCGGCGATTTCCGCATCGCTCGCGCGAACACCGAGGGCCTCGGCTTCGTGACGCACCACGAGTCGGTTCCACATGAACTCGGTGTACGCTCCATTTTCGGACGTCGCATTGCCCGCCAGATCCTGCAGGAACGTGAGCATCCCGAGTTGGCGCGCGAGCATGAACATCCGGACGTTCCGCTGCAGTTCCAAGCGGGTGACCGGGCGATCGTAAATCGTGCCGACGCGATCTGCACGCGTGGCCGAGAAATCGGTTTTGGTGAAGTAGAAGCAGAACGGGATCGCGAGGATCGCGATAACCCACATGAGCCATTGGCGGTGCCGGCGCAGAGTCGTAATCATGATTGAAGTTTCCGCGGACGCGGGTGCGCAGAATTTACGGGGAGTTGCGCGTGCGCCAAATCCTTTTTGGAAAGCGCCGGCGCCGCTGCGTGGCCGAGCTTAATCGCCGAAAGAAACCTCCACCGCGCGCGCCGTCTGCACCATCTGGCCGTCCGGCGGCACAAGACGCAGGCGATTAACCGCATCGGCGATCGACACCTGCTGCATTTGATAATTCTGGTAGCTCACCATCGATCCATACTGATCTTCGTTGATCAGCTGGACAGCTTTGACGCCGAAGCGTGTGCCGAGAATCCGGTCCAGCGTGGTGGGTGCGCCCCCGCGCTGCAAATGCCCCAGGACGCAACAACGCGTCTCCTTACCGGTCCGCGCTGCAATCTCAAGCGCCACGCTTTCTCCGACACCGCCGAAGCGATATTCGCCGCTCGTGGTGGGATGGAGCATTTGCTGCCCATCCTGCGGAAGCGCTCCTTCTGCCACGACTACGATGGCACCGTGACTGCCGCGCGCATCGCGACGTCTGACCGCGTCGGCGATTCGGTCGTGATAGAACGGAATTTCGGGGATCAAAATGATGTGCGCGCCGCCTGCGATACCGCCGTGCAATGCGATCCAGCCGGCGTGCCGACCCATAACCTCCAGCACCATGACACGCTTGTGGCTCGTGGCGGTGGTGTGCAAACGATCCAGTGCGTCCATCACCACCGCGACCGCGGAATCAAAACCGAATGTCATCGCGGTCGCTTCCAAATCGTTGTCGATCGTCTTCGGCACGCCGACGCAGTTAATGCCGGCTGCCTGCAGCTGCAGCGCGGTCGTCATCGATCCGTCGCCTCCCACGATGATCAACGCTCGTACGCCAAGCTCGGCCAGAACTTTCCGGGCGTCTGCGATCACCTCTGCAGCGACGACCGCTTTGGTCCCGGCTCCGATTTTGGCAATGAAATGTCCGCGACTTGTGGTGCCGATGATGGTCCCGCCGCGTGGCATAATTCCCGCGATGCGGGCCCGATCCAGCACAACAAAATCACCCGGGGGCAGGAGTCCTTCGAATCCGTCGCGAAACCCGAGCACCTCCCAGCCTAACTTGTCCGCGGCGAGAACCACCCCCCGCAGCACGGCATTGAGTCCAGGACAATCGCCGCCACTCGTTAGGACCCCGATCCGTGGCTTCATGGAAGTGGGCGCGAGCTACAGCGTCTTGTCCGGCGTGACCGCCCGGCCGGCTACTGCCCATTGGTCGTAGATCTGCCAACCGCGCGCCAGCAGCTGATTGCCTTCCCCGAATCGATTCGTGCTCCCGAGCATGACAACGACCAAATGGCGCGGCGTTACGGTGACGTTCTGGCCTTCTTTCACGATTTCCGATTCACGATGGGCAGAGAGAATCAGGCAATCGCCAGCGCGAGCCGTCCGTCCGGTTTTGACACCATCCACGCCATTGACGCCGAGAAGCTCGTTCGTGTTTCGCAGGAGGTAGCCGAGGGGCTTCCCCGCGCGAAGGAAAGAGATCTGGCGTTCTTTCTGCGAGACGTAAAAACGGAAGCTCGCCTTCTTCAGCGCGTAACGAGTCATGCGCGCCATATCGATGGCCGTCGAAAATGGGATCGGACGCTCGTTTTCATCGATGCCGTGCGGATTCAGAAATCGAGTGCGCTCCATGTGGAGCTGCTTGGCGAGGGCGTTCATCTGCGCAACGAAGGTGACTACCGGGGTGATCTTCGCGTTCGGAGCGGCGAGGGCGGAACCGACGTGATGAGCGAGGGTAAAGGCCGCAATGTTATCGGATTGCACTAGCGCCGCGTAAAGTAAATCGCGCAGGGTGATCTGATCGCCCGGCTGAAAACCGACGTTGTTGTCTCCCGTGCGGATGAAAGCTTCGGGCGGAATCGTAGCGAGTTGATTCAGATCGCCACGCTTACTGTCGGCCCAATCGAGGGCGACCATCGCGGTCGCGATCTTCGTCAGGCTGCCGATCTGGCGTTTCTGCTTCCCGTCATGCTCTTCCAGCACGAAGCCGGTTTGCGAATCGACGATCGCGTAGGCCTGCGCGGCGCTCGCGCTGCGGATCGCTCCGCCAGCGAGGAGAACGGCACAAACGAGAACAGAAAAACGATGCGGAAAGTTCACGGGGGTTAAACGGGTCGCACCTTAATCGGTGCCGCCTCCTTCGCAACCAGCAATCGGCCCGCGGAACGGGCGTTCGCGGCCTGGAGCTAGCGGAGACTTACGTTGGCCCGCGCGCCGTAATGAAACGCATTCGGCTCCAGCGCCAGATAAATCCGTTCGGCCGCGTTCTGCAGATCAAACGGAGTCGCTCGTCCGAGTCCGCTCGCGCGGATGGTTCCGAGCTTGCCTTGCAAACGGCTGCCACCGGCGACATCGAACTCGTACACGACCAGCCCACGTTCTACGTCCGTGATGCGCACATGCATGCCGAGAAAAGAACGGCCGGCACCCAGTTGTCCGAAGAAGAACCGGCCCAATGGGCTGCCGCCATCGACAACGTTAAACTGGC
>DASYVG010000305.1:0-5250 GCA_035937255.1 Chthoniobacterales bacterium
TCCGGCAGCGTCGCTCCGGCCGCGAATAGATTTAGTGAGGAGACTGCCCTCGCGTCCAGCCGGCGCGCCGCCCCCTGATAAACCGTCGTGGAATCAAAGAATCGGTCGGAGATCACAATCGTTCCCTCCGCCAACGCAGGCGCGATGACTTCGCGGACGAGCTGGCTGCGACTTGCCTCGAAGAGAAGCAGCTCCGTTTGCGGCGCCATCATGGCGCTCTCCGGCGCAAACTGCAGCAGATCGCGAATTTTTTCTCCGATCGGAGTCCCGCCTGGTTCTCGCGTCACCAACACGCGACCACCCGATTTGTCGATGCGGGCTGCCAGACGCTCCACTTGGGTCGATTTTCCGCATCCCTCCGAGCCTTCGAAAGTGATGAACGCGCCGCGTGGCATGATCGATTGTCAAACAGAGCGCGCAGGTTGTCGAATCCCCGACTCGCGTCTATTCGTAAACGGTGAAGCAGTTCTGGCTCGTGAAGCAAGAGCCCTCCGCTTATTCCTGGGACGATTTCAAACGGGACGGCCGGACGAGCTGGACTGGCGTCCGCAATTTCGCGGCACGCAATAATCTTCGGGCGATGAGGAAAGGCGATGAGGTCTTCTATTATCATAGGGTCACCGGCAAGGCGGTCATGGGGATCGCCACCGTCGCGCGGACCGCCTACACCGACCCAACCGCTGCGGAGGGCGACTGGAGTGCGATCGATCTCGTGCCGAAAAGCGCACTCGCAAAACCGGTCACGCTCGATCGAGTGAAAGATGAGCCGCGTCTGCGCAACACTGCACTCGTGCGACGAGCGCGCCTGTCGGTCCAGCCGCTCACGGCCGCGGAGTTCCGCCTCATTGTTGCGCTGGGCGGCTGAGAGACGGGCGATTTGCGCTTGTCGCAACCACGCTCGCCGTGGAACTTTGCGAAGTGAACGGCGCCCTCGCGACCTCGATCTCGCCGATTCTCGCCGGAGCGGCCGCAGCGGATCGCGCCGCGCTCGTCGTCTCGCTGCACGATGTCGCCCCGGCGACCGTCGAGGCGTCGCGCAAAATGTTATCGACTCTGTCACGGTTGGGCGTGCGCGTTACGTCGCTTCTGGTGGTGCCGGATTATCATCGCCAAGGCCGCTCGGTGGAGGACCCGGCGTTCGTCGCATGGTTGCGCGCCATGCAGGCAGACGGCCACGAAGTGGTTATCCACGGATATTTCCATATGCGTCCGCGTCAAGGCGACGAGAACTGGCGCGCGAAATTCATCACACGTTTTTATACGCAGGACGAAGGCGAGTTTCACGATCTCAGCTATGAGGAGGCGTTCGCGCGCATCACGCGAGCGCGAGACGAATTCGCCGAGGCGAGAGTACCGACGCACGGATTCATCGCCCCCGCGTGGCTGCTCTCCGCCGCGGGAGAGAAAGCCGCGCGCGCAGCCGGGATGCAATACACGACGCGCCTCGCCTCCGTGCGCGATCTGGTGACTGGTCGGGAGACGCGCGCCCGGTCGCTCGTTTACAGCGCCCGAAACGCGTGGCGTAGAAATCTCAGTCTCTGCTGGAACAAAACTCTGTGCACTGCGCTCGGTGCCGCACCGCTCGTTCGACTGAGCATCCATCCCTGCGATATTCGACATCATCAGATCTGGATGCAGATCACGCGCTTCGCCGAAAAGCTAGCGTCTGAGCGACGCGCCACGACCTACTACGACTGGGTGCGAGAGCGGAGGGTAGAGACGATCGGCAGTGAAGGGCCACGATGAGCCGCTGCGATCTTCACGTTCATTCCCGGTTTAGCGCGCGTTCGGAGGAATGGCTTTTTCGCCGGTTCGATCTTCCCGACAGCTACTCGGATCCCGAAGATCTTTATGCCGGGTTGCACGAACGCGGAATGGATTTCGTCACAATTACCGATCATGACTCGATCGAAGGCTGTCTAAAGATTGCCCATCACCGCGATGTATTCTTGAGCGAACAAGTTACGGTCTATTTTCCGCACGATCCGTGTAAGATTCACCTGCTTGTCTGGGGCATTTCCGAAGGTCAGCATGGCGATTTAGCGGGACTTCGTGGGAACATTTTTGACCTGCAAAAATACCTCGAACGAGAGAAAATCGCGCACGCCGTCGCTCATCCTCTCTATAGCATAAACGGCAAGCTGCAGGCGTCCCATCTGGAGCGTTTGATTCTCTTGTTTCGGCATTTCGAGACCATCAACGGTCTGCGCGATGCGCTGCTCAGCGATCTGACGAGCGAACTGCTTGCATCGCTCACCCCGGCGAAAGTCGACGAGTTTTCTAACCGGCACGATTTCACTCCGACCCATCCCGAACCATGGCGGAAAGTTTACGTCGGCGGATCGGACGATCATGGCGGTCAGTTTCTTACGGCCGCCTATACGCAGACTCCACCGGCGAGAAATGCGCGCGAGTTTCTGGCCCACGTCCGCGCGGGCGAGTGCTCTGCGCACGGCCAGGGCGGAACGCCGCTGGTATTATCCCACGGGTTTTACAACACCCTCTCCTGTTTCATTCAGGATCGCTTCACGGAGCGGCTCGGCCCGGGCGCGGCATTGCTCGAGACAATGTTCTCGCGTTTTATGGAGGGGCGCGACCCGACTGAGTTCACCTTGCGAGAGAAGGCGGGCTTCGTCGCGCAGGGGGTTCTTTCCGGCAAGATTTTCGAGCTGGCGCGACCCGCGAATGTTTCGCTTTGGAAGGAACTATCGCGCTACTTCGCGCGTCCGAAAGTAAAAGCCATGCTCGCCCGTGAAATCGACGGCGTCGCAGAACCTGAGCGACGCACTTTTCTGATGGCGAACCTCGTTTGTGAGCAGCTCGCGTTTCGTTTCTTCGAAAAATTCGTCAAACAAATCAGAGCCGGCAACGTCATCGACAGCATTCAGGCCCTGAGCGGAATCGCGCCCATCCTCGTTCTGCTCGCGCCCTACATCTACGGCTTCCATAGCCAGGCTCCCTCGCGCATCTGGTTGCGCGACGTGTTCCGTCAGATGACAGGCTCCATTCCCGCCGCGCTGCAGAATCGGAAACGGGCCTGGTTCACTGACACCCTGGAAGACGTCAACGGCGTCTCGACCACCATCCGCAAGATGACCGCTGCGGCGGCCGCCGCGGGCGAGGAGCTGGTCGTGGTCACATCGCGGCGCGACCTGAATATTCACGATATTCCAATCAAGAATTTCCAGCCGATCGGGGAATTCGAACTACCGGAATACGAACTGCAAAAGCTGAGCTTCCCGCCGATCCTGCAGATCCTTGATTACATTCAGCGGGAGCAATTCAGTGAACTGATCATCAGCACTCCCGGACCGATCGGGTTAACCGGGCTGCTCGCGGCGAAAATGCTCAACCTGCGCACCAGCGGCATCTATCACACCGACTTTCCGGAATACATTCGCATCCTGACCGAAGATCGCTTTCTCGAAAGCCTCGCCTGGAGCTACATGCACTGGTTCTACGGTCGAGCTGACACCGTTTGGGTAAACTCGGAACAATACCGGGAGAGCTGGATTAGCCGCGGATTTGAGCCGGAGAAACTTCAGATTCTTCCGCGCGGTCTGGACACGGAATTGTTCACTCCAGAGCGTCGCAGCGCGGAATTCTGGCCGCGTTTCGGGGCGAACGGACGCGAGCTGCGGATTCTCTACGTTGGCCGGCTCTCCAAGGAAAAGGATTTAGACGTACTCGCGGCTGCTTACCGAAAACTGCGCGATCGAAAGTTAGCGGTCAAGCTGTGCCTCGTCGGACACGGACCGTACGCGGAGATACTGGCCACCACTTTGCCGGACGCCGTTTTTACCGGCTACATGACCGGCGAAGATCTGGCGACGGCATATGCTTCGGCGGACATCTTCGCATTTCCGAGCACCACCGACACGTTCGGGAATGTGGTGATCGAAGCGCAAGCCTCCGGTCTCCCAGTCGTCGTCTCGGATGTTGGCGGACCGCACGAACTCGTCGAGCACGCGGTCACCGGCCTTGTCACCAAAGCGCGTGACGCGGATGATTTCGCCGGAGGGATTCAACGACTCGTCGAAGATCCGCGGTTACGTGCGGAGATGGCGCGCAACGCGCGTCAGCGCGTCGTGGATCGCAGCTGGCCAGCTGCTTTCCGAAGATTTTGGGCGGCAACATCCGACTAGAGCGTGTCATGAACTTTATTGCAGATAAATCTGTACTTTTTACTTACAACCGAGCATCACGCTTGGGATGGCACACAAAACCCGAGGCACTAAGACTGATTACGCGAGCGATGTGACGCATGAAGAGTGGGCATTTTGCGCCCCCTATCTGACGCTGATGAAAGAGGATGCTCCGCAGCGCGAGTACACGATGCGGGGACTTTTCAATGCGGTGCGCTACATGATTCGGGCCGGGTGCCCGTGGCGCATGATTCCCAACGACCTGCCGCCCTGGTATACAGTGCATCAACAGGCGAGAGCGCTGGATCAAAGCCGGCTGCTTTGAAGCGATGGCGCACGATCTGCGCGAGGTGCTGCGGGTGGCGGCACAGAAGCCGGCGCAGCCTTCGGCGGTCATCCTGGATGGACGAACTTTGCAGTCGACGCCGGAAAGTGGCCACCGCGCGGGCTACGATGGATATAAGCGCAAAAAAGGTTCCAAAGTGCATGCCGCGGTCGACACCCTGGGTCATCTGCTGGCTTTTGAAAGTCACGGCGGCCAACGAGCAAGAGCGCGCGCGCGTGGGCGAGTTGGTGGCGGAGGTGCAGCAGGTGACGGGCGAGCAAGTTGAAGTGGCTTTTGTCGATCAAGGATACATCGGAGAAGAACCGGCGGAACAAGCCGCCAGAGAGGGAGTCCGTCTGATCGTGGTCAAGCTGGAGGAAGCCAAGAAAGGCTTTGTCCTTCTGCCCAGGCGTTGGGTAGTCGAGCGCTCCTTCGCCTGGGCGGCCCGCTTTCGCCGCTTGGCCCGAGACTATGAAAGGCTGCCTTCCTCGCTGGCAGGGCTGCACTGGCTTGCCTTTCTTACCCTGATGCTTAACTCCATCTTCCATCAAAGTGCATGACACGCTCTAAGGAGTATGATGGAACAAGCGAGATGAAGAAAGCCTTGGAATGCGGCCGGGGATTTTTCCCATCGGATACACAGCCTGCGGAAATGTTGCAGCCAAGCGATCGTGCGTTCGACGGTCCATCATTTCTTATATCGGCGAAGGCTACGCCCATCCTGGGTCGCAGTGTCGGCTCGGCGGTTGCGACGGTGCGGGGAGATCATCCGATGCCTTG
>DASYVG010000306.1:0-3727 GCA_035937255.1 Chthoniobacterales bacterium
TGGAATCGACCTCGGCACGACTTTCTCCGCTGTCGCGCATATTGACGCCTACGGCAAACCACAGATCATTCCGAACGCCGAGAGCGAACGGATCACGCCTTCTGTTATTCTCTTCGACGGAATGACCGCGATCGTCGGCACCCTCGCCAAGAACAGCTCCGTCGCCGAGGCGGAGAAAATCGTCGACTTCGTGAAGCGTGAAATCGGGAAGCCGAAAGACGAATTTTCGCGTGAATTCGGAGATCGAGCCTATTCTGCGGAAGAACTTTCGGCTTTGATTCTAAAAAAGCTCAAGGCGGACGCCGAGAAGTATCTGAAGGAACCGATTACCGACGCCGTCATCACGGTGCCAGCCTATTTCAACGATGCTGAACGCATCGCGACCATCACGGCCGGACAGCTCGCAGGCTTGAACGTGCTGCAGATTATCAACGAGCCCACGGCCGCGGCGGTCGCCTATGGCTTGGATAAACTCGATCAGGATCAGACCGTTTTTGTGTTCGATCTGGGCGGCGGAACTTTCGATGTCACGATCATGCGGATCGAAAGCCACGGCATCCAGATGCTGGCCACAAATGGCGACCATCGCCTGGGCGGCAAAGATTGGGACGACGTTCTCGTGAATCTCGTGGCGGAGGAATTCGATCGCGCGCACGGTGAGAATCCATTGCTCGATCTCCAAAGTTATCAGGATCTGCAAAGTCGGGCACTCGCCGCCAAGATTCAGCTCTCCAGTCGTCCGCGCACCGCCATCATCCACAATCACAATGGCAAAAGCGTGAAAGTGGAGATCACGCGGGAAGATTTCGAGAAGCGCACCCGCCACCTCGTCGAGAAGTGTAAAATGATTTGTGAAATCGTCATGCAGGAGGCGAAATTGAAATGGACAGATCTCGACAAAATCCTGCTTGTTGGTGGCATGACCCGCATGCCGATGGTGCGGCAAATGATCGAGGGTTTCTCGCCGACCCCGGTGGTGGACGATGTTAATCCTGACGAAGCCGTGGCGCTGGGTGCGGCGATTCAAGCTGTTCTCCTGCTCCTGAAAGAGGAGGAAGTTTCCGGCGAAAAAGTGCTACCGGAAAATACCCGGCAGCAATTTTCCTCCCGCGAGGGCGGTCTGATTCAGGTGACGAACATTACCTCGCACACACTCGGCGTCGTGCTGTGGGACGAGGCGCACCTGGAGGAATATGTCTTTCCGATGATTCGCAAAATGACGGCGATTCCGGCGACCGCAAAAAATTCCTTCGGCACCGCGACCGCGAACATGGGCAAGGCCGTGGTACGGGTCGTGGAGGGGGAAAGCACCCTGCCCGCAGAATGCACACCCCTCGGGATTTGCGATGTGGAGCTGCCGGCCTTCCTGCCGAAGGGCTCTCCGGTTGAACTCACGTATGAGTACAACGCGAATCAGGTTCTCGAAGTTGCGGTGCACGCGTACGGCAACGAGGCGAAAGTGACGATCCAGCGGAATACGGGTCTGGCACCGGCCGAGATCGGGTCGGCGACGACTGCGATGGATGTCGTAAAAGTCGTCTGAGCGCGACCCAAATGGAAGTCAACTTCCCGCTGCCACTCCCGGACGATCCGCAGAAATGGGATGGCTGGAGCAATTACAAATCCTCCAATCTCTACGAGCGCCTGTGTCTTGACCCTCGCGCGAATCCGAGCAACGACCTCATTGAGGCGCACTGTCGGGAACTGCTTCGTTGGTGGCAGAAAAAACTCCCGCTCAAGAATCAGCCTAGTAACCCGCTCGCCCAGCTGCTGCGTCCGGGCCTGGACGAATCCTCCCGTTATCTCACCGAAGCGCGTGTGGAGCTGCTCGATCCAGAGCGTCGGCGCCACCTCGATGACGAACTGGCAGCGCGAGTGCAGGAACAGGCGATCGCGGAATTTCACAAATATCTGACGTTCGCCATCGCGAATGGTGTGCTGACGAACGACGAGGAAAAAAACCTTCTGCGCTTCGGGACGGAGCACGGGCTAAGCAAGGAACAGATGCTTGCCTACGTGGACGCCGAACTGAAGGATGGCGGCGCGCAGCGCGTCCAGACTGCCTCCGCGGAAGTTCCGACGCGTTCGTCCAGTCCCGAGAAAACGCGACGCCCAAAATCGGCCGATCCGCGCGAGGACTTTCTTCGCATGCTGCGGTTGAGTGGGCTCGATAGCGATGGGATGAGCGACGACACGCGCGATGCGTTCGTGAACATGGCCGAGAATCTCGGGATCGAACTCGAGGACGCGGAGGAACTTGTCGATGTCTACCTGGAAGAAGCCGATCGGCTGGCCAATCCAGGCGTGCAGATAGAGCCCGTGCGGATAGCGGCGCCGACGCCAGCGCCCGCTGCCAAAGCCGCCGCGCCCGAAGTCACTGCGCAGGCAGCGGCTCCCATCATCGCACCCGAGAGCGAGCGTGCGCGTTTCGCAAATTTCCGAAACTCGACCCGCGCTCAGATGTTCTTTGTGCCGTCGGCCGAATTCGTCATGGGCAGCGAAGCGCTCGATGCGGCGCCGAATGAGCGCCCGTTAACGAAGGTGACCTTAAGCCGTTTCTACATGTCCCGCTGGCCGGTGACCAACGAGGAATACGAACAGTTCGATCCCGCCCACTTGCGGAAGCGCGCGCCTGGAGCCGGCGACCGCCACCCCGTGGTCTACGTCACCAGCTTGGAAGCGATGAAGTACTGCGCCTGGCTCGCGACGCGAGAACGAAAGAAATATCGGCTACCGACAGAGGCGGAGTGGGAGTACGCGGCCCGCGGGACGGATGGCCGAAACTATCCCTGGGGGAGTCACTCGCGGCGAGGGGATCTCGCGAATTTTGCGGATCGCAATACGGTCTTTGCCTGGAGCGATCGCGAAATTGACGATGGCTACCCGGAAAGCTCTCCGGTCGGCGCCTTCCCTCTGGGCGCGAGTCCGTTCGGACTGGAGGACATGGCGGGAAACGTTTGGGAGTGGTGCCTTGATTATTTCGAGCCGTATCGGGGAGCGCCGAAAGTGAACCCGCACGGCCCCACCTCGGGCGCCAAACGCACCTATCGCGGCGGCAGCTGGAAGTCGCGCTTCAACAGCCTGCGAACGACGACGCGGGGCTCAAATGTCCCGAATTATTCGTGCAACGATCTCGGTTTCCGGATCGTTTGCGAATGCGAGTAAGCTGCAACGGCGTCTTGGAGCGACGTAGCGGCGGGGCGTACAAAGCAACGGCGCTCAAAAGCGCCGCTCGACCGCACCGAAATGTGGGTGAACGCCGCGGGCTAGGCCGGATTGAAGCGGAACTTTGTGCGCCCGCGCTTCGCGTTCGCTTTCGCTTTGCGACGTGTCTTCTGTGACGGCGTTTCGAAAGCACGCAGCCTGCGCACTTCCTCAAGAATGCCTTCTGCGTCGAGCTTGTTCTTGAGCCGCTTCAAAGCGCGGTCAACCGGCTCACCTTTTCGAACGATCACTTCTGGCATGTTAAATCTCCTGAATTAAAAGCGGGGGGTGAGGAATTTGAGTCCGGAACGACCGGCGGCAGCGAAAATACAGGCCCGCCGCCGAGGAGTCAACTCTTGTGAATAACTTTCCTTTCGAGCCCAGACCGCAGGGGACGCCCTCGCAAGCTGGTAGGGCGAGACTCCGTCGAGCCTGCGAATCGCGGTGCAGCCTGGCTCGACAGAGTCTCGCCCTACCGAGAGCCGTTCGCTAAGAAGCCACAGAGGGGCTTGGGGCCGTTTTT
>DASYVG010000307.1:0-4605 GCA_035937255.1 Chthoniobacterales bacterium
GCGAGCTGATGGGCGTGCGCGTAGGAAGCGACTGCGCACGCCAATGGAAGATGACAGTTCGCCCGTTGATCAGAATGACGGCTAAATCGGACGGCACAGACAGGTCCTCTCCCGGATGGAAAACGCGGGAGCAGATGGAGACGGACGAACGGCACGTGCTGGCCCCGTTCGCGCAAAAGTCGGGCGAGAGCCGCGGTCGAAAATTTCCGGAGACACGCCACGCTTATCGCACGGAATTCCAGCGCGATCGGGCGCGTATCATTCATGCGCGCGCCTTCCGACGACTCGAATACAAAACGCAGGTGTTTCTCAACGGAACGGGCGATCATCTGCGCACCCGTCTGACCCATTCGATCGAGGTCGCGTCCATCAGTCGCACGATCGCGCGCGCGCTCGCGTTGAATGAAGATCTGGCGGAAGCGATCGCGCTCGCGCATGACCTCGGGCATTCGCCGTTCGGACATTCGGGCGAAGAGATGCTGGCGGAGTGTATGCGTGAGCACGGCGGCTTTGAGCATAACCGGCAGAGCTTGCGCGTGGTCGAGTTGCTCGAGAACGCGTATCCGGGTTTCCCCGGGTTGAATCTGACTTTTGAGGTCTGCGAAGGGTTGCAGAAGCACCAGGCGTTTTATGATCCACCAAATCAGGGGGACCCGAAGTACCGGTGTGCCTCGCTCGAAGCGCAGATCGCCAATCTGGCTGACGAAATCACTTACTACAGCCACGATCTTGATGACGCGGTTGATTTCGAAATTCTGAGCGCGTCGCAACTAGAGGACGCCGCGGTGTGGCGACGCAGCCATAAGTCGGTGACCGCGCGTTACCCATCCGCGCGGGAACCGGAGCTGCACAAGTTGATCATCCGGGACATCATCGATGTCCAGGTGAGCGACGTTATCACCGCGAGCGCGGCGGCCATCGCGACGGCGGGCGTCCAGAGCGCGAATCAGGTGAGGCAACAACCGCTGCCGCTGATCAGCTCCAGCGAGGAACTGCTGACCGCGAATCGCGAGCTGCGGCGCTTTCTTTATCAAAATGTCTACTACCATCCGCGCGTAGCGGAAGTAAATCGGCGCGCGTGCGAAATGCTGCGCACCGTCTTCGAAGCCTATGTCCTGGCGCCTAATCGCCTCGGTGACGTGGCCACCAAGCGAATTGAATCCGAGGGACTGCATCGCACCATTTGCGACTACATTGCCGGCATGACGGATCGATATTTACTGGAAGAACACGCGCGTCTCGCGGGCACGACGAGCGAGGCGAGCACTCGTTAGGCAACCGCACCGCCGGTTTCTTCCGAGAGATATTGGATCAGAAGCCGGAGCCGCTCGTTGACCGCGAGAGCTTCGAGCACACGCTGGCGGCGGAGCGAGTCACTTACGAAGGTCGCCGCCATCAAATCCGCCAGCATCGCCGGATCACTGAGATCGGAGAGGAAGCGATCGACTTTTTCCGGAAGCTCACGCCCGTGGCCTTTGAGCCTCTGATACAATTCGAGAACTTTCGTGCCGAGCGCTTCGCTCTGGACGATGGGCGTGGCGATAGCATCGAGGGCCTCGATGTGAGCAATCGGAAACGGTGCGCGTTGCTCGAACTCGATGAAACGCACGCGGCGCAGGCCTTGCAGAATGAGATTTGAAGTTCCGTCGCCGCGCCCGACGCAGGCCCGGACCAACCCGATCGTGGCGGTCTGGAAGAAATCTGCTGTCGAATGCCAATCGCCATTTTGAGACTTGACCAGAGCGACGCAAAACATGCGGTCATTCGCCAAAGCGTGCGCGAGCATCTGCTGATAGCGGGGCTCGAAAATGTAGAGCGGGAGTAAAGCATGCGGGAAGAGAACTGCACCCGGAAGCGGCATTACGGGAGCATGGCTGGGAAGCGCGATCGTTTGTTCG
This sequence comes from Chthoniobacterales bacterium, assembly GCA_035937255.1. Taxonomy (GTDB): domain Bacteria; phylum Verrucomicrobiota; class Verrucomicrobiia; order Chthoniobacterales; family UBA10450; genus JACCXL01. The sequence continues at coordinate 1,899 of DASYVG010000307.1, forward strand.
GTTGACATGCTTTCTGGTTGTAAAGGTATACGCGCGCCGGCTACGGCAAGACACTCCGCCAGACCATCCGAGGGAATCAGATGCGGTCAGTTTTCCGCTTTCGCCGGATTCGCCGCAGCGAGACCAACGAGATCTGCCCAGAAAGCTGCGGTTCGACGAGATATCCGTAATTGTGGGCGGACCCATGATGGAGGAGTGCGATTCGCGCGGAGCGGCCGCATTTGCCGATGCCCATCGCCGCCGTCGGAACTCGCTTGCTTGCCTCGGTATAAAACGCCAGCAATCTCAGAACATCGTTCGGCGTGTCGTTGCGCACCGCGAGCTTGAACATTCGCGGCCGGAAGCGGAGCGCTGTCGTCAGCTGTCCTTTCAACCATCGCTGAGACGGCATCCGGTCAAACGCGTGCACTGAAATGATCAGTCCGACCGCGTGCTCCCGCGCAGCGCGCAGGAGCGGAGCGAACTGGCGAGCGGACCGCAATTCCACGTCCACAAAGTTCGCGAACGGCAGGAATCGTTGCAGAAGTTCACCTCGACGGACGGGCGACAGGCTGTTTTTGCCTCCTTCGCGCGGATGCCGCGCGGTGATGACGAGCGGGGCGCGCAACTGCGGAATCGAACTCTCAACTTCAGCCAAAATCGGGAGGAGCGCGTCGAGTCGAAGTTCGAAAAAGTCAGGCAACTGACGGAGCCGAACAGCCCTCAGCAGATCGGCTCTCGTCGCGATGACTCCGACCAGAGCAGGACGGAATCTCCGCGCTTTCGCGGCATTTCGCGCTGTCACGTATAAAACATCGTCCGAAACCGGGGCTCAAGGAGTCGAAATTCCTCGTAAGCTCCGAGTGAGCGTGGAAGGCGCGAGGATGCGCTCCGCATACTTCGCCAGCAGATCGAACTCCAGGTTCACGAGAGCGCCGGCTGCCGTGGCACTGAGGTTGGTGTGCCGTCTGGTATGAGGGATGATCCAGACAGCGAAGCTCTCAGCCCGCATTTCGGCTACGGTAAGACTGACGCCGTTGATAGCGATGGAACCTTTGCTTGCGACATAGGGGGAAAATTCGCCCGGCAGCTCCACTTCGAGGCGGTAATCCGCACCGGACGCCTCCCACGCAATCACCCGCGCCGCGCAATCGATGTGCCCCTGCACGAAATGGCCGCCGAGCCGCCCGTTCGCGGCCAGCGCGCGCTCCAGATTGACGGGATCTTCGGGGTGCAAATGTCGCAGGTTCGTTCGGGTCAGTGTTTCCTCGAGTAAATCGAATGTCAGCGAATCTCCCTGCTGGGCCGTGACTGTGAGGCAGCACCCGTTGACTGCCACGCTGTCGCCCTCGGCTGCTTCGCTCGCCAGCTTTGGTGCGGAAATTTGCAGCTGCGTGCCGCGCTCGCTTCCACGAATCCAAAGAACGGTTCCGATCTCTTCGATCAATCCCGTAAACATCACGGCGACTTACGCTGCCCGGTCCGAAATCGCAACCGGGCGACTAACGAAAGAGAAACCAGGAAAGGAGCACAAAAAGCGGGAGGAGAACGGGCAGCGCGAATTTCGCCGTGTAGGCAAAAAAACTGGGCGTCCGCACTTGTTCGTGTTCCGCGATCGCTTTCACGAGGAGATTTGGTCCGTTCCCTATATAAGTGAGCGCGCCAAAGAAGGTCGCGGCGAGGGAAATCGCCACGAGGTGATGATCGTGATCTCGGACGAACTCGGCGACATGGGATGCATTATCCGGATTCAAGTGATGCAAGCCAAACGCGGCGGCCAGGAAGGTGAGATAGGTCGGCGCATTATCGAGGAGCGCTGAAAGCACTCCCGTGAACCAGAAGAACTGCATGTCGGAGCGCAGTCCGAGATCGGCGGCGTGGAGCTCCATGTATTGCAAGGCGGGCGCCATCGTCCCGAAGATTCCGAGGAATAGCCAAGCGACCTCAGTGAGCGGCGCGAACGTGAAGTTGTTCGTGTCGCGGACTTCCTTATCCGCAGAGAAATAGGCGACTGCGGCGGCGCTGCACAGCGCCACTTCGCGCCATCCTTCGGGTGCGAAAATTAGCGCGAGCAGCATGATGAACATCCAGAAGATGTTTGCTGCGCCGCGGATTTGCCATTGGACCAGCGGCACGTGTTCTTCGCTAGGCGGACGGGGCGCCCGCCGGAAATTGGCCAGATCGAGCAGGTAGAACACGAGCAAGACAAACGCGACGCTCAGGAGCCAGGCAAACAAGCAGCGCCGCAAGGCCCAGAAAAAAGGTACTCCTTTAAGGAAGCCAAGAAAGAGCGGAGGGCCGGTCGGGAGAAGTGCGCCGCCCATATTTCCGACGAGAAAAATGAAAAACGCGAGGTGCAAACCGCCGAAGCGATGTCGGTTGATCGAGAGCCATGGCCGAATGAGCAGAACCGATGCGCCGATGGTGCCGATAAGGTTCGCCAGCACCGCGCCGGCGAAGAGGAAGAGCGTGTTAGACGCTGGTCGACCTCCGCTCCGTACGCGGATTTGAACGCTGCCGGCCGCGACAAAGAAGGAACCGACCACAACAATAAAACTCAAATAATCGAGTGCCGCGTGTCGCAATGGCTGAACGTCGTGCTGCCCGAAGATGTAGTAGCCGCTCGTGACTGCGGTGAGACCGACGGCAAGCCAGCGGTAGCTTTTTTCCCAGCCATGCTCCCAGACGGCGGGGGCAATCGCGATCGAAAGCAGCATCACTGCGAAGG